>DATDFH010000457.1:0-2808 GCA_036522715.1 Verrucomicrobiia bacterium | reverse complement strand
CCTCTACCGCGAGGAAATGGAAGCCTTTCAGCACGACGCCCTGCTCACGCGGCTTGATCTCGCGTGGTCGCGCGACCAGGCCGAGAAGGTTTACGTCCAGCAGCGGATGCTCGAACACGCAGCGGAACTTTTCGCGTGGCTCGAAGCCGGTGCGGGCTTCTACGTCTGCGGCGACGCCTCGCGCATGGCGAAGGACGTGGACGCGGCGCTGCACCAGGTCATCGAACGCGCCGGCAGCCGCAGCGCCGAGCAGGCCGCCGAGTACGTGAAGCAACTCAAGTCGGAGAAGCGTTACCTGCGAGACGTTTACTAGAGCCGAATTGCGAAGGTGGGGTGAGACTCCGTCGAGCCGTCGATCAACACGGACGAGACTTGGCTCGACGGAGTCTCGCCCCACCGCGCGATGGCGTCTGTGAATAACACCCGAATAACCACGGGATAATCACCAATAACCCGGCCTCCCCACGGGCGCGGCGTCGGGGCAGACTCCCGCAACTCAGCTTCCGATGGGAAACCGGGTTTACACGAAATTTTTTGTCCCGCGACGGCAGCGCCAGCGGTCGGCCACGATCTATACGCTGGCCGGCGTCGCTACGGTGGCGGTCGTGAGTTGGATCCTCTGGCACAGCGGCGACTCGGGCGAAATGAAGCCGCTGCCGTCGCCTTTCGTCAGGCCGAAGGCTGCGCCTGCGCGGCCCTCAACCGCGGTACCGCAATCGGGCGCAGTTCCTCAGCCGCTCACCCGGCCGCCTTCGCGCGCCAGCGGCGTTCGGCCGGTGCAAGATATTTTCGAGGCACAGCTCGCGCTCGACCGGCTCGGCATTTCAGCGGGTTCGATTGACGGCGTGGCGGGCAGCCAGACGCGCGTGGCGGTGGAAGTCTTTCAACGCGAGATGAATCTCGCGGTCACCGGCCAGCTCGACGCGCCGACGAAAGCCGCGTTGCTCGTCGCCGAGCCGCTGCTGACCGTTTACACAATCACGACTGAAGACATCGCGCGATTGCGTCCGCTCGGCGCGACGTGGCTGGCGAAGTCGCAACAGGACCGCCTCGACTACGAGACGCTGCTCGAACTTGTGGCCGAACGTTCGCACGCGCACCCGAATTTTTTGCGCCGGCTCAATCCCGGCCTTGAGTGGACGGAGCTCGTCGCCGGCACCGCCGTCAAAGTGCCGAAGGTTGACGCGTCCGTCACGGGCAGCCGCGCGGCGCGTGTGCGGATTCATCTCGCGAGCCGGACGCTGGAGGCGTTCGACGAGCGCGGGACGTTGATCGCGCATTTCCCGTGCAGCATCGCACAGCGCGTCGAGAAGCGGCCGGTGGGAGAGTTGCACGTGGCGATCATGGCGCCGGACCCGAACTACACCCTCGACCCGGCGGTGTTCACCGAGTCGGCGGAGGCGCGGCAGCTTGGGCGCAAGTTGATCCTGCCCGCCGGCCCGAACAATCCCGTGGGCACCGCGTGGATCGGCCTCGATCGGCCCGGCTACGGCATCCACGGCACGCCGCATCCCGAGGCGGTGGGCCGCACCGAATCGCACGGCTGCTTCCGGCTGGCGAACTGGAACGCCGAGCGGTTGCTCAAACTCGTGTGGGTGGGAATGCCGGTGGTCGTGGAGCCGTGAGCGGCTGCGATCCGAAGCACGTCGGCAATTTGAGGCGAGCGAGCCAGCGAGTGTAAAAGGTTGGGATCGTCCCGCTACCAACCCCTTTTCAGTTATCTTCTTTGTTCCGTTCTCCATGAATCTCGCAGCAAAAACTGTGGTTCAACCGGGTAAAACTGCGATGAAACTTCTCAGCATCAAAAGATGGGTCTTTTGAAAAACTTTTTTCTGCGAGGTCACAGAAATCGGAGAACGCGTCCATTGCTTCGAGCGGTCCCATGATCTGAAGCGTCCCAAGAATCTCGATCTTCTTCCTCAAAAACTCCTTCGCGTCGTGCGGCTGGCCATCTGGGTGGAACGCACGACTGTAACACTCAGCGAGAAACGGCATCCACGATATGTAGGTGGCCAATTTCTTTTCTTCGACTTTCTTCCGCTTGTCCCAATAGGTGCCGATTCGCTGAGTGATCCAGGCTATGATGACCACAGATAAGAAGGACCAGACGGACTGGAAGAAGTTCATAGAGATTAGAGACTACGGCTTAGTAATTCGGCATCTGCGCCTGTCGGCTTTGCTGAAAGTAGGAAACCTTTGATCGATCATTGCTTGATGAAGCCATCCCAGCGCGCTTGTGAGAAGGACTATTCCCATAAGAAATCAGTCGCGACACTGCCCGGCACCCGTTGCCCTTGGGTTGACTCCACCGCCCGTTCGCTGAAACAGTTCTGCATGGCTACGTCACCGCTGCGCGACCTGGAACGCATCCTCGAGCTGGACTTCGTCCGCGCCACCGAGGGCGCCGCGCTCAACGCCTTCAAGTGGGTCGGCAAGGGCGACAAGAACGCCGCCGACGAGGCCGCCTGCGACGCCATCCGCGGCATGTTCGACTTGATGGACATCTCGGCCGAGGTGGTCATCGGCGAAGGCATCAAGGACAACGCGCCGGGCATTTTCCTCGGCGAGCGGCTCGGCCGGTGGCGGCCCGGCTCGATCAGGTTTGACATCGCGCTGGACCCGGTCGATGGGACGACCAATTGCGCGAAGGGCCTGCCCAACTCGATCTCGGTGTTGTGCGCCGCGTCGCCGGAGCCGGGCGTCAAACAGGCGTTGCGCCACTTGCCGAGTTTCTACAGCTCGAAGCTCGCCTACGGGCCGCGCGTGACGAGTTACATGGCGCGCGTGGGCGTCGATCAGGTGAAACTC
>DATDFH010000456.1:0-11728 GCA_036522715.1 Verrucomicrobiia bacterium | reverse complement strand
CGGCCGCAATCCGTTCGCGTCATAAGTGACGAAGGTATTGCCTGTGCCCGCCGCGTTGACATCGCCCACCAGCCACGGCACGATGCTGATGGTCATCGAGTCAGTCGCGCCGCCTCCACCCACCAGCGCCGGCACGGTGTTGGTCAGGAAGAATCGGGAGGAACCGTTTCCGTTGGAGCCAAGTGCCGTGCCGCGGACGAGCAGCGTTGCCATGCCGTTGCGCGTCAACGAATCGGTCGCCAGTTCCACTTCGCGCCCGGTTGCCGGCGTCAGCGTGATCGTGTTCAGCCCGCCGCCGAGAACGATGCCTGAAGTGGTGGAAACCGTTTCGCGATTGGTCAACGCGAGCAAGGAACCCGCGACGGCGAGTGTGCCGCGGTTCAATGTGAGCGCGACGGAATCGGGCAAATGATCCACTGTGGTCGGATCGCTGTTGGCCCCCAAGGTTAACGTGCCGGTGTTGTTGATCGTGACCGATGGCGAATTGGTCAAGCGGCCGTTTACACCGGAAACGGTGATGCCGCCGCCGTGGATGATCGTCGCGCCAGTGTAGGTGTCGTTGCCGGTGAGCGTCAGCGTGTTGGCACCCACCTTGATCAGCGCCCCCGGACCCGCGATCACACCGCTGATGGTCACGTTGCCACCAAGGGTGGAGTAGGTCGCGTCGGCCGCGTTGGTCACCGGACCGGTAAGCGTCCCTGTGCCCGTGCTGTTGATCAACACGCCGTTGCCGTCAAAGCCGGCCCCACTCAACGTGAGCGGTTCGGAGATCGAATTGCCCGCGAGGTTCAGCGTGCCGGTGTTGGTCACGACAGTTCCGCGACCGCTGTTGGCACCAAGGGCCGCACCGTTGCCAAGCTGGACGATGCCGTTACTGATGAATGTGTCGCCGAGGTAAGTGTTGGCCACCGAGAGGATCAACGTCCCCGCACCATTCTTGTTGATGCCGCCGGCGCCGTTGCTGATGGCGCCGCCAAAGGTGACGGTGCCGGTGCCGTCCACGGTGATCGTGTTGGCACCGTTACTCACACCTCCGAGAAAGGTCAGCAGCGTCGCCGGGCCCGCACCGTTGGTGAGGAAGCCCTGGCCATTGGTCGAGACGAAGAAGGTGACCGGGCTGTTAAGGTTCAGGTTGCTGAAGGTCAGCCCCTGAATTCCACCGATGGCATTCGCGCCCGCGTTGACATTCACGGTGATGGCGCTGCTGCCGAGGATGCTGAGGTTACCGTTTGTGTGGATGACGCCCGCGCCGGCCGTGATGCGGTCGGAGGTGAGAGTGGTATTGTTGCTGACCGCGACGTTGCGGCCGAACGTGAGCCCGAGGTCATTGGCGAGGTTGAGGTTGCCGCCCGCCAATGTGACGGCGTTGGAACTGGTCGGCTGGCCCACGCCAAGCGCGTTTAGGTTGAGGGCGGCATACACGGTGCCGTTGCTGATGATCAGCCGATTGCTGAACGAGTTGTTGCCGACCAAGGCCAGCGTGCCGGTCCCGTCCTTCACGACGGTCCCGTTGTTGGTGAGGCCAATCGAACCCGTGACCCCGATGTTCCCCGATCCACCGAAGAAAAGATTCGTGGTGAAGAAAAGGTTGCTCATCCCGCCCGAGAACACCACGGCACCAGCGTCGGAGTTGATGCGCACATCGTTGGTGAGGGTGACGAAGCCTGCGTAGTTGTTGCTGCCGCTGATATTCCGCAACGCGCCGTCGTTGGCGACGCCCAAGCCGCGAAGTGTGAGTGCCTCCGCTCCAACTGAAATTCCGCCCTGCAACTGCAACGCTCCGCCGTTGGCCACATCTACTCCGCCCGCGACAACGCCGAGCGCCGAGTTGTTCTGGATGTTCACAGCCCCCCCGTTGATCGCCGTCAGTCCGTCGTACGTCCCGCTCGCGGTGATCGTCAACGTGCCGCTGCCGTCCTTCGTCAGCGTGCCACCCGTGCCGGTGTTGATTCCACTTGTGCCGATCAACGTGTTTCCCGAGCCGCCCACCGCCAGCGCTTTCCCGGTCCCGGTGATGCCACCAGTCAAGGTGAGCAAGTTCGCATCCGAATTGATTCGCGATGAACTGCCCAAGTTGATCGCTCCAGCGTAGCTGTTGGCCCCGCTGATGTTTCGCAGCGCGCCGCCCGAAGAAACGCCGCCGCCGTTGAGCGTGAGCGGAATCGAACCGATCGAGATTCCGCCTTCCAGTTCCAGCGCCGCTCCCGTCGCCGCGACACTGGCTCCACTCGAACTACCGAGCGCGCTGGAGTTTTGCAAGTTGAGCACGCCCGCGTTGATCGTGACCGCGCCGCCAAACGTGTTTGCTCCTTGCAGCACAAACTTGCTCGATCCGTTTTTCGTCAGGCCGAAGGTGCCGCCGCTGTTACCGATTACGCCCGCGTTGGTGACGATGCCCGCACCGTCGCCGCCGAGAGTCAGGCCGCTCGCCAGATCGATCGCGTTGGAGATGATGATGCCGCCGGCGTCCTGTTGCAGCAGCATCGCTCCGACGATGTTGTCGGGATCGTTCGTGAAGCGGAGCGTGTTTCCGCTGAGGATGCCGCCCGCGCCGTTGGAGAAAATCAACTGGTGGAGCAGAAACGTGTTGGCCGCTTCACCGGTGGTCGAGAGGTCGTTGGTCGAATAGAAAAAGCTGCTGCCGAGAAAACGGATGATGTTCGTCTCGTAAACGCCGCCCGGCTGCGGCGAGAGAGACCACGCCGTCGGATCACTCCAGTTTGTGCTCGTGCCGTCCACCCAATCGTTCGTCGTCTGCGCAGAGATTTCCTGTGCGAAAAAAACGGACGCGAGGGCCGCCACAAAGCACGCAGACGCCAAGCGCGTCCCCGCGCCGGCGGCAAGATGCAGAACGGCCCGGTGGCCGCTCCATCTGTCGATGGAAGGTTTGCTCACTGATGAGTGATCTGGAACCGGATGGTATTTAAGGAAATCGAACCGCCAAGGCAATGAAATTTTACCGCCCGGTGTATCTTTTCTGCCCCCGCCGACTCGCAGAACTAATAGGCCAGCCGGTCCGAGCGCGACACGTGTGACGTTAATCGGACGCTTCGGTCGGAATTTTCCCGGCCGTTCTTGGAGAAATCCGCTACCTCCGCACAGACGCAGTGCCGGAATCAGCCTCGCGAGAAAGCCACCTCGCCCATCATGCAACCCGCGCCCAAAGCACTTTCAGATAACGGCTCTCGAGACAATTGGACATGACCGGATGATCCGGCCCGGCACCCGTGCGGTCGAGGATTTGCAGCCGCCGGCCGATGCGGGAGGCTCCCCGCACCACCAACCGCTCGAACTCCTCCAAGTCTATCAGGCCGGAACAGGAACACGTCACGAGCAGGCCGCCGGGTTCGAGCACCTGCATGGCGAGGCCGTTGAGATCTTCGTACTTTCGCCGGCCATCGGCCTCGTCGTCGCGACTCAGGATGAGCTTCGGCGGATCGACCACGATCACAGGCCAGCGCGTATTGTTTCGCTGCATCTGGCGCGCAAAGGAGAACGCGTCGCAATGGACCCAGTCGATGCGCGCCTGGTTGAGGTTCGCGTTACGCTTTGCCTGCTCGATTGCCTTCTCGTCGAGATCGACGCCCGTAACTTCGTCGGCACCGCCGAGCATTTTTGCCGCGAGCGAAAAGCCGCCGGTGTAACAACAGAGGTCCAGCACCCGCGCGCCTTTCACGAGTCGCGAAAGGCGCAGCCGGTTTTCGCGCTGATCGCAAAAGAATCCAGTCTTATGGCCGGCTTCGAAATCCACTTCGTAACGGACGCCGTGCTCGCGGATCTTGACCGATCGCACAGTGGAAGGCGGGACCTTGCCGATGCCTTCGATCCGCGCGATATGCGGATCGACTTCAATGACTTCGCGCGTGGTGCCGAGGCGCGCGTGGAGGAAGCGGAGCCAGTCCGGCAATCGCTGGAACACGCCGAGGCTGTGCACCTCCACACTCAACACGTCGTCGAAACGATCCACGACGAGTCCGCTCAAGCCGTCGCCGTCGGAGTGGATCACGCGATGCGCATTCGTACCCACATCGAGGCCGAGGAATTTCAGACGCAGATTGACGGCACGTTCGAGCAACCGCTCGAAACATTCCTCGCCGACGTGTTCGGTCCCGAAGTGAACCATGCGCAACGGCACGCGCGCCTTCGGATTCCAGAAGCCGCTCCCGAAACGCTGGCCCTGCTTGTCGAATGCCGCGACGAGGGCACCTGGTTTCGCGTCCGGCGAAATGGCGGCGATCATCGCAGGGTAAATCGTCGGGTGGCTGGTGAAGTATTTCAATTGCACCCACGGCGTTGGCCATACGTCGCTGCCGGCGGGCGGCGGGCGGCGATTGAATTGCGGGCGCGCAAATTCACGCTGAGGACGGGCCGGTTCATTCATGCGCCTCAGGGCTTAGTCGCCGCCGGGCGCGGACGCAACCGGATTTCACCTTCCATCCCGGCGAAATCGATGCGCGTCGGTTGCGGACTTTCATTTCACAGCGTCGAAAAATTCCCGGACCGCTTTCCGGCGTGATGGCGCTCCACGCGCCACGCGCGATTCTATACGCGAGCGGCATCGGGGAGAGCCCGTGGTTTGCGCTAGTGGAAATTCCGCGCCTCCGCTAGTCTCCGCCTACACGCATGACCTTCTTCGGTCTCGATCCGCAGAGCATCGCCGAACGCGCTCACGCCGCCGCTCCGGCCCACGTCTCGACATGCGGCAAATCCGTGTTACGCGGCACGATTGGTTTCACGCTGCTGGGCCTCGCGGGCTTCGCGCCGTGGGCGATGGGATTGAGTCGCGCACTCGGCGAGGGCGGGATGTACTCCGCGTGTGCAATCGTGTTTGTCGTCTTGAGCGGTCCCCTGCTCCACCGGCTTGTGATTGGCCCCCATTCGCTCGCGCGATTCTACAAGCTCTTCACGCTCGCGTACGTCTCGTACGCGGTGATCTGGTGCGCGGTGTGGTTCGGGCTTCCATTCAAGGGCAACGACTACCTCGGCCTCGCGCTCGGCACGGCGGCGTTCGGCTGGATCGTGGCGAGCGCATTCGGCGCACGCGGCGCGGCGTTGAAAATCATCGCCGTGCTCATCGTGCTTCACGCGCTCGGCTACGCACTCGGTGGCTGGCTCTACTCGATTTACAAGGCGCACTCGCTGTTCGAGTTCATCGGGGTGATGCTCGATTCGCCTACGCGTTCGACGACCGCGCGGCTGCTTTGGGGATTCGGCTACGGCCTCGGCTTCGGCGCGGGCATCGGCTACGCCTTTCATGTCTGCCAAGAGGAGGCGCGGGCACTGATCGCTGCAAGTCCCACAACGCAGAATCCGATCGCGAAATGAAAATGCGGCTTGCCCTGTTGGTTTGCGCGGTGCTCGGCCTTCGGGCCGTTGCGGCCGAACCCGACCTCATCCTTCACAACGCCAAAATCGTCACGGTGAACTCCGACTTCATCGTGGAGGAAGCCATCGCGATCAAAGGCGGACGCATCACCGAAGTCGGCGGCAGCACCGAAGTGCTGGCCACGGCGGGTCCGAGCACGAGGCGCATCGACATGCATGGCCGCACAGTACTGCCGGGATTGATCGACTCGCACACGCACCCGACGGGCGCGTGCATGACTGAGTTCGATCACGAGATTCCAGCGATGGAAACGATCGTCGAGGTGCTCGCCTACATCCGCGGGCGCGTCGCGAAAGTGAAGCCGGGCGATTGGATCATCCTCCAACAGGTCTTCATCACGCGTCTCAAGGAGCAGCGCTATCCGACGCGCGCAGAACTCGACGCCGCCGCGCTGGAGAATCCCGTGCTCTACCGCGTCGGCCCCGATGCGATGTGCAATTCGCTTGCTTTGAAACTCAGCGGCATTGATCGCGATTTCAAAATCACCGACGGCTCCGGCGGCTTCGTCGAACTCGACCCCAAGACTGGAGAACCGACCGGCGTCCTGCGCAACGCCACGCGCTTCGTGAAATCCAAGTCCACCGCCAAATCGAAGGCCGACGCGAAGAAGCCCGATCAGAGCGCTGGATTATTCGATTTAGCGCCTGCCGGCAAATCCCCGACCGACGCACAGCGGCTCGCGCGGCTCAAGGAACTCTTCGCCGACTACAACGCCATCGGGCTCACCACGATTTGCGACCGCGACAGCAGCGCCGGCGCCCTCGCGCAATACCAGCAACTCCGCGACGAGCACGAACTCACCCTCCGCGTGGCCGCGAGCTACGGCGTCAGTTACCTCCCGGCGACCTCGAAGATCCAGGAACAGATTCGTGACGTCTCGAAGAACCCGCTCTTCACCAAACGCGACCCGTGGCTGAAGATCATCGGCATCAAGATGTATCTTGATGGCGGGATGCTCACCGGCAGCGCCTACATGCTCCAGCCGTGGGGCGTGAGCGCGATGTATGGCATCAGCGATCCCGCGTATCGCGGCGTGCGCTTCATTCCGCCGGAGAAACTCCGGCCCGTCGTGCGCACCGCAGTCGAGAACGGCCTCCAGTTCACCGCCCACTCCGTCGGTGACGGCGCGGTGACGGCGCTTGTGGATGTCTATGAGGAGATCAACCGCACCCTGTCCGTTGCCAAGACGCGCCCGTGCGTGACGCATTGCAACTTCTTGACGCCCGAGGCAATCGCGAAGATGGCCAGGTTAGGCGTCGTGTGCGACATCCAGCCCGCGTGGCTCTATCTCGACTCGCGCACGCTGCACAAACAGTTCGGCGAAGCGCGCACGCGCTGGTTCCAACCGCTCAAGAGCCTCTTCGCAGCGGGCGTCACCACTGGCGGCGGTTCCGATCACATGCAGAAGATCGGCCCCAACCGCAGCAACAATCCATACAATCCGTTCCTTGGCATCGCCACCGCCGTGACGCGTCGCGCGAAATGGTTCGATGGACAGATGCACCCCGAGGAGGCCCTCACGCGCGAGCAGGCCATCCGCTTCTACACAATCAACAACGCGCGGCTCCTGTTCCTCGAAGCCGAAGTTGGCTCGCTGGAGCCAGGCAAACGGGCCGACTTCGTTGTCTTGGATCGCGACATCCTCACATGCCCTGAAGATCAGATCGCCGGTATTAAACCCGTCGCCACCTACGTCGAAGGCAAAGAAGTCTTCGCGCGGCAATAGGCTTACCGTTGATGAAAATGCCATGACGGGAAGACCCGTGAAGGACAGAGCCTTTCCCCAACTTCACCGGTGCACGAACCCCTCACGTGACGGCCTGTGTCATTCCTTGGGCCGACTCACGACGGCGACTTCGACATGCGGAGCGACCGTGGGCTTGTTGGCTGTCGCCGCTTGAGCAGTTGGTTTGGTTTCCCTCTCCACTTGCACCAGCAGCCGGCCCGTGCGGTTCGCCGCCTCTCCCGCCTGCTTGACGCCCCCTGCGAAATTCATCACCGAGAACAGGCAAACTCCCAGCGTCATCACGACCGCCAGACCGAGAACCGCGTGCGCCAAGCCGTCGAGACGGCTGCGCGGATTGAACATTTCTTCAGTTTTCATTCAGTAAACTTCGCTCGTCCACCGACCACCGGCCGGTTTTGCCATCATCGGACCGCCCGTTTGCGTTTCGACGCCACGGCTTAGCAATCGCGATACCGCGCATGTGTGAGAAATCTGCGGCGCTGCGAGCACGAGAGTTGTCCTGTGGTGTTCCATTGCTAGACTCGCCTCACAAGTATGAGTCAGAGTGAACAGCCCGCCTTGCGCCGTGCGGATCTCGATGCCAATCCGTTCCGGCAATTCCGCCGATGGTGGGACTGCGCGCAATCCACGAATCTCCCCGAGCCAACGGCAATGACGCTCGCCACGGCCACGCGCGACGCCGCTCCCTCAGCGCGCGTGGTGTTGCTGCGCGGCTTCGACGAGCACGGGTTTGTGTTCTTCACGAACTACGACAGCCGCAAGGGCCGCGAGCTGGCGGAAAATCCGCGCGCGGCGCTGACGTTTTTCTGGCCGCAACTCAACTGGCAGGTGCGCCTCACGGGCACGGTGAGCCAGACCTCGCGCAATGAATCGGAGACGTACTTCCGCTCGCGCACACGCGGCAAGCGCGTCGGTGCGTGGGCATCGAACCAGAGTAGCGTATTGAAGAACCGTGCCGAGTTCGAGCAGCGCGTCGCGGAGTTCGACGCGAAGTTCCCCGGCGAGGACGTGCCGCTGCCGCCGTTCTGGGGCGGCTTCCGCCTCGCGCCGGCAGAGTTTGAATTCTGGCAGGGACATCCGGAACGTTTGCACGACCGATTCCGCTATCGCCGTGAGGGCCAGGTGTGGGTGGTCGAGCGACTGTCTCCCTGAGCCTCGTAGCAGCCGACGTAAGGAGGATCCATCTTTTCCTGCGTAGGAGTGAGCCTCCTTACGTCGGCTGCTACACCCCAAGAAGTTCTCCCGCCTTCGCCGCGATGTTCCCGCCGCGCATCAGCGATTCGCCGATGAGGATCGCGCCTGCGCCACTGCGCTGTAGGCGCTCGACATCCGCGCGTGTGTTGATGCCGCTTTCGGCCACCAACAGCGCCTCGCGGGCATGGCTGTCTGCGCTTCGCAGCTTCGCGGCCAGGCGCTCCGTCGTCCCGAGATCCACCTTGAACGTCTTCAAGTCGCGATTGTTCACGCCGATGAGCGGCGCGTTGATCGCGAGCGCGCGGCCCAACTCCGCCTCGTCGTGAACCTCCACCAACGCGGCCACGCCCGCCTCGATCGCGAGGGAGTGGAATCGCCGCAACTGCTCGTCATCAAGAATCGCCACGATGAGGAGGATCGCATCCGCCCCCCACTCGACCGCCTCAAGAATCTGGCGCTCGTCGATGATGAAGTCCTTTCGCAGCAGCGGCAGCGTAACCGCCTCGCGGATGGCCCGCAGGTATTCCAGCTTGCCTTGGAAAAATTTCTCGTCGGTCAGTACCGAAAGGCAACTTGCGCCCGCCGCTTCGTATTCGCACGCGATGCGCACCGGATCGAAGTCCTCGCAAATGACGCCTGCAGACGGCGACGCTTTCTTCACCTCGGCGATCAAGCCGACGGAGCCACGCCGCGGCTTGCGCAACGCCCCGATGAAGTCGCGCCGCTCGCCGTGTTCCAGCATCGCGTCGCGCAGGTCGCCCGCCGCCAGCACGCGCGACGGCAGTTGCGCTACTTCGCGCTGCTTCTCTTCAACAATCTTGTCGAGGATGTTTCCCACGCGAGATTATTCCTCTTCATCCTTCAGCCCCTGCATCCGTTTGAGCGGACAGCCCGCGCGCAGCCACGCGTTGACGAACGCATCGAGGTCGCCATCCATCACGGCCTGCACGTCGCTCGTCTGGCAGCCGGTGCGGAGGTCTTTCACCATGCGATACGGCTGAAAGACGTAGCTGCGAATCTGGTTGCCCCACGAGATGCTGCCCTTCTCGCCGTAAAAGCGCTCCATCTCCGCCTTCTGCGCATCGGCCCGCTGAGCGATGAGTTTGGAGATCAACAGCTTCATCGCCGTGGCCTTGTTCTGAAGTTGCGAACGCTGCGCCTGCGACGCCGCGACGGTGCCGGTCGGCAAGTGGGTAATGCGCACAGCGGTTTCGACCTTGTTCACATTCTGCCCGCCCTTGCCCCCGGAACGGAACGTATCGATCTGCAATTCGACCGGCGAGATGACCAGTTCGCCCAAGTCCGCGATCTCCGCGATCACGTCCACGCTGGCAAAGCTCGTGTGCCGGCGCTTGTTCGAGTCGAACGGCGAGATGCGCACGAGCCGGTGCACGCCGCGCTCGGCCTTGCAAAAACCGTAGGCGTTTTCGCCGGTGACGAGATACGTGATGGACTTCAATCCCGCGCTTTCGCCGGGCAGCGCGTCGGTGACCTCGGCCTCCCACTCGCGCGACTCAAACCAGCGGCCGTACATGCGCGAGAGCATCTCCGCCCAATCCTGCGCCTCGGTGCCGCCCGCGCCGGCGTTGATGGTGAAGATGCAATTGTTCCGGTCGTGCGGGCCGTTGAGGAAGACGCGCAGTTCGATGTCCTCCAGCGTGCGCGAAAACTTCGCGAGGTCATGGAGAAGTTCCCGCTCATGTTGCGCGGCCGCCTCGGGCGGCTCGGCCTCGGCGAGTTCGAGCATGACGCGGAAATCCTCGAAGTGCTTTTCGGCGGCGAGCAGCGGCTCGATCTTCTTCCGCAGGGAATTCGCCTCGTCGATGGTTTTTTGCGCCGCCTCGCGATTGTTCCAGAAGGAATCCGCGCCCATCAGCGCGTCGAGTTCGCCCAGCCGTTTTTGAACGCTGGGTACGTCAAAGAAACCTCCGCAGGTGCTTCAGCTTCTCGGCGGCGCTCTCAATTTGCGGGCGAACAGTCTCGAACATGCGGTGAAAGTTAAGAGGCGGACGTTTGGGTTGCAACCTTTCCCGCAAAGCGCGGCGGAACCGGGGTCCCGCCGCGCTCATGGTTGGGTCGGTTCTACGGATTGATCACCGAATCACTCGTCTCCACGTTGCGACTCGCGTCGTACGTGTAGCCGGACGCGCCCACGCCCGTGACGGTGAAGGTGAAGGCGCCGCTCTTGCGGGTCTTCTTCGACGTGAAAGACACGTTGCCAGCGGCATCGGTCGTGCCGGTGGACGTGCCGCTCGCGAGGCCGGACCAACTGCCCGTGACACTTGCCCCCGGCCGCACGTTGCCGGCGGAGTCCGTGATGGTGACCACGGCGCGGCCGCTCGTGCCGCTGGGCAACGTGACCAAACTCATGGAGATGTTGGAAACGAACACGACGTTCGCCGGATTTGGCGCGACCGTGATGCTGACGGTCCGCGTGCCGGTCGCGCCTTGGTTGTCGGTGACGACAAGCGTGGCGACGTAAGTGCCGGCAGCGTTGTACGTGTGCGATGGGTTCACCGCGGTCGAGCTTCCGCCATCACCAAACGTCCACGAGTAACTCGCGATGCTGCCGTCCGGATCGTACGAGCCGGCGCTGGAGAAGTTCACCGTGAGCGGCACGGTGCCGCTGATCGGCGTGGCGTTGGCGACTGCCACCGGTGACTGATTCGCTGGCGCGTTGACGTTGATCACCACCGAATCGACGCCAGTCAGCCCGGAGTTGTCGCGCACGACCAGCGTGGCGGTGTAAGTGCCCGCGGCGTTGTAAGTGTGCGACGGATTCGCCACCGTCGAGGTCCCGCCATCGCCGAAGTTCCAATCGTAACCGACGATGCTGCCGTCGGAGTCGAACGAGCCGGCGCTGGAGAAGCTGACGTTGAGCGGGGCGGTGCCGCTGGTCGGTGTGGCAGTGGCATTCGCGGTGGGCGCGATTCCGGCTGGACTTTGAATTGTGCCGCTCAGCGTGAACTGGCCGAGGCTCGCATAGTCGGAATAACCGGTGGCGAGGTCACCTTCGCCCGCGCCGTCCACGAGCAGATAGTAAGTGCCCGCTGCAACACTCGCGGATAGCGACGAGTTGAGGCCGGTGCCATTGACGGACGTGATGAGGTTGCCGGTTCCGTCGTAAAGCGCGAGGAGCGCATCGAGGTTCGCGCCGCGCGGCGCGCCAGTCAGCGTGAAACTAACCGGGCCTGCGCCAGTGTTGAACGAGAACACGTCCGCGTCCGAATTCCGCTCGACGATACCGCTCGCGGAAACGCTCGTCCCGGTCAAGAGCGTCGCACCACCAATGGAATTGGCGTGATCATCAACGCGATAGCCGACGTAGCTCGCGATGATCGCGAGGTCGTCTTCGGTGTTGTTCGCCAGCGGGTATTCGCCCTTGCTCCATTGCGTGATCT
>DATDFH010000455.1:0-9271 GCA_036522715.1 Verrucomicrobiia bacterium | reverse complement strand
GCTGGTGTTCGCCGGCCTGTGCGCGCTGGCGCTCGTCGGCTTGGGCTTGGTGAAGAAACGCTGGCGCACCACGTGGGGCGCGCTCGCGCAAGCCCGCATCTGATGCCCCGCAAACACTGATTCCGGATCCCGCGCCGCTCTGATACGGTGCGCGCGTGATCCCCGCCGCGTCGCGATTGAAAGCCAGCGTCACCACTTGCACGCTCGGGGCCTCTCCCAAACACGGCTCGCAGGATGCCGCGCACGCCGAGCAATGGCGCGACACGCTCATCGCCGTTGTCGCCGATGGCGTCGGCACCGCCGCCGAGGGTCGCGAGGCTGCCACGCGCGTCGTCGAGTCGCTCGTCGCCAATTTCAAATCGCGCCCGGCCACGTGGACCATTCCGAAGGCGCTCGAAGAATTCACCCGCCTCGCCAACCGCACGCTGCACCAGGAATCCCTTGCGCGCTTCGAGCGGCCCGAACTGCTCTCCACCGTCGCGGTCGTCGCCATCGAAGGCACGATGCTCCACGGCCTGAACGTGGGAGACACGCGTGTCTATCTCTGGCACGCGGGCGAATTGCGGTGCCTTTCGGAGGACCATTGCGAATCCCCCAAGAACATGCGGCACGTGCTCACGCGCGCCGTCGGGATGACGGCGGACATCGAACCGCACGTCTTCAGTCATCCCGTCGCGCCGGGCGACGTGTTGCTGCTGTGCAGTGATGGCGTCTCCAACGTGCTCGACGACTCGGCGCTGGTGGCGTTGCTGGCGCACCGCAGCGGCGCGCGCACGCTCGTCACCACCGCGCGCGAGAAGGCCACCGACGAAACGCTCGACGACATGGCGGCCGTCGTCGTGTTGCTCGCCGAACTCAGCGACGCGCGGATGCAGGAGTTGGACATTCCGGATCAGCTCGTTGCGGGCGCGAGCTACGACGGCTTCACGCTGGTTCGCCCGTTCAACCCGAACGAACGCACCTGGGTGGCCACGCGCGACGGGCAGAAGCACGTGCTCAAGTTCGCCCCACGCCAGGCGCGCCACAGCGAGGCGGTCCGCAATCAGTTCGCGCGCGAAATCTGGAGCCTCACGCGCCTCCAGGCCGACTTCTTCATCCGTGCGTTCGTGCCGGAGAATGGTCGCACGTTTTGTTACGCGATGGAATTCGTTGAGGCGCCGACGTTGAAGGAATTCCTCAAGGCCAACGGCCCGCTCGCGGTGGACGAGGCTGTCGCGCTCGCGCGCTTTCTCCTCGACGCCGGCCAGCATCTGCTGCGTTTCGATCTTGCCCACGGCGACATCAAACCCGAAAATATCCTTGTGCTGAAGTCCGAAGGGGCGCTGCGCTTCAAGCTGATCGACTTCGGCAGCATCAGCGAATTGTTCTCCGTCACGACGCGCGCCGGAACGCCATCGTATCTCGCGCCGGAACGCTTTCACGCCGCGCCGCTGAACGAGCGCACGGAAATCTTCGCCATCGGCGTGACGATGTTCGAGAGCCTCCTCGGCGCGTTTCCCTACGGCGAGATCGAGCCGTTCCAGACGCCCGCTTTCCGGCCGCCGCGTCGGCCTGCGCAGTTGAATCCCAACATCCCGCCGTGGATCGACGCCGTGCTGTTGCGCGCCGTGGCCGTCGACCCGGATGATCGCTACCAGAATTTTTCCGAGATGGCGTTCGAGTTGGAGAACCCCGCGCGCGTCAAGCCGTGGGTCAACCGCGCCGCGCCGCTGCTCGAACGCAACCCGCTGCTTTTCTTCAAGGTGGGGTTCTTCGTCCTGCTCGTCGTCAACCTGGTCCTGCTGGCGCGGCTGCTCACACGGTAGCCCGCGGCGTGCGGCGCTTTTCTCTCCGTGGCCAATTCGGGCCACCTTTGGCTTGTGCGCGGTGGACTCACCCTGCCTGAAAACCCCGCGAATGCACCGGCGAAACGTATTCTCACAGCCCACAGGCCCGTCATCACGCGCGGTCTGGTGGCGACCATGAACCGCGTTCATCGCGTGCATCGAAACTTTGCGCCCGAATCTGCGCATCGGCGGTGAAGGAGTTGCTAGTCCTCGTGGTGAACCGGATGAGCAACCGAGTCCCTGAAAATGCGGGCGTTGGACCGGGGTTGATTGACGCGCTGATCGCCGAGCAAAGCCGGCTGACGGCGGTCGAGCAATTCGCGCGTCGGCATGAGCGCGGCGAATTGCCGGCGCACGCGCGGCAGTATCGCGACCTGATGCCCGCCAGCGCTCCGGCGCCCGGCCAGCAATACGCCTTCGAGGTGGATCTCGACCAGTGCAGCGGTTGCAAGGCGTGCGTCACCGCCTGCCATTCGCTCAACGGTCTCGACGACGACGAAGCCTGGCGCGAAGTCGGCGCGCTCGTCAGCACCGACTGGCGCCAGCCGCTCCAGAAAACGGTCACGACGGCATGCCATCACTGCGTCGATCCCGAATGCCTCAACGGCTGCCCGGTGCTCGCCTACGAAAAGGATTCCGTTACCGGCATCGTGCGCCATCTCGACGACCAGTGCATCGGCTGCCAGTACTGCGTGATGAAGTGCCCGTACGAAGTGCCGAAGTATTCGGCCGCGCGCGGCATCGTGCGCAAGTGCGACATGTGCAGCCAGCGCCTCGCCGTCGGTGAAGCTCCCGCGTGCGTGCAAGCCTGCCCGAACGAGGCGATCAGCATCACCGTCGTCGAACAAGCCAAGGTGCGCGGGAAGTATCGGCAACTTTCTACATTCAACTTTCAACCTTCAACATCCACGGTCGGAGAAAATACCTTCCTCACCGCTTCGCCCAATCCGGCGATCACGCTCCCGACCACGCGCTACGTCTCCAGCAAGCCGCTTCCGGCTGGTCTCGCCGCGAGCAACGCGGCAGAACTTCGACCGCAGCCCGCTCACACGCCGCTGGTGTGGATGCTCGTGCTCACGCAGCTCTCAATCGGCGCCTTCGCACTGTCGCCGCTCGCGCCTGCGGCAACGCAGTCGTGGCTCGATTTGATTGCGCTTGCGTCGCTCGCACTCGGCCTCGCTGCCAGCACGCTGCATCTCGGCAAGCCAACCAAGGCGTGGCGTTCGTTCCTCGGCTGGCGCCGCTCGTGGATGAGCCGCGAGATCATCGTGTTTAGTGTCTTCGCGCCGTTGCTGGGTGTGGTCACCTTCGCACGCGGACTGCCTGCCGCGCTCGCCGTTCATATCCTCGCCGGCGCGGTCGGAGTCACCGGAGTTTTCTGTTCGGCGATGATCTATCACGACACGCGGCGTCCGCTCTGGGTCGGCGCGCGATCGATCGGCCGCTTTTTCGGAACCACCGCACTGCTCGGACTCGCGGTGCCGTGGGCGACCGGAGAAATCCTTCACGTCTCATCCGCGTGGCCTGCGTTTGCGCTCGCCGCCGTGAGCGTCGCCAAGCTCGCCGGCGAACATCGCCTGCTGCGCCGCGCCGGAAGCGATTTGGCCGATGAACTCGCGCCTGCTCCCGCCGTTGAGGAAGAATGGGCGCTCGCCCGTTCGGCCCGGCTGATGCGCGACAAGTTCGGCGTGCTGTCCCGCACGCGCGTCGCGCTCGGGGTGGCGGGCGGCGTCGCGCTGCCGCTGTTGAGTCTGCTGCCGTGTGAACCGCGAACCGCCATCGCCGCCGTCGCGTTTCTGTTCTGCCTCCTCGGCGAATTGATCGAGCGCCACCTGTTTTTCCGCGCCGTCGTCGCGCGCAAGATGCCCGGAGTTGCCTGACCATGAGCGTCGCCACTCCAACCAAACCCGCCGCGCGGCCCGCACCGCGCTCAACGTTGCTCCGCGAGCGCACCGGCCCGCTTACGACGGAGTTGGTACAGCATCCCGGCGACTTCGGCCTCGGCCGCGTCCCCGCGCGCCTCACGCCGGACGCGACTACCACGATGGTCTGCGGCTTCTGCTCGACCGGTTGCGGGTTGAACGTCCACCTGCGCGACGGCAAAGCCATCAACCTCACCGCCACGCCGGATTATCCGGTGAACCTCGGTATGGCCTGCCCAAAAGGCTGGGAGGCGCTCACGCCGTTGACCGCGCCCGACCGTGCTACGACGCCGTTGCTGCGCAATCCGCAAACCGGCGAGCTCGAACCTGTCGATTGGGACGAAGCTCTTCAGAAATTCACGCTCAAGTTCAAGGCGCTCATCGACCAGCACGGGCCGGAGTCCGTCGCGTGGCTCGGCACCGGGCAGATCGTCACCGAGGAACTCGCGTTCCTCGGCGCGCTGGCGAAGTTCGGCATGGGCTTCATTCACGGCGACGGCAACACGCGCCAGTGCATGGCCACCAGCGTCGTCGCCTACAAGCAGAGCTTCGGCTTCGATGCGCCGCCTTACACCTACGCCGACTTTGAGGAGTCGGACGTGATCGTGCTCGTCGGCTCGAACCTTTGCATCGCGCATCCGATCCTCTGGCAGCGCGTGCTGCGCAACCGCAAGCAACCCGAGATCATTGTCGTGGATCCGCGCAAGACCGAGACGGCAGCGGCGGCCACGCAGCATTACGCGTTGCGGCCCAAGTCCGACCTCGTGTTGCTCTACGGCTTGGCGAACCTGCTCATCCAGAGTGAATGGATCAACCGCGACTTCATCGCCGCGCACACAAACGGCTTCGAGGGCTTCGCGGAATTCGTGCGGCAATTCACGCCTGACAAGGTCGCGGCGGAAACCGGCCTCACGGTCGGCCAGTTGTATCGCTTCGCCGAGACGATCCACCGCGGCAAGGCCGTGAGTTTCTGGTGGACGATGGGCGTCAACCAGGGCCACGAGTCCACGCGCACCGCGCAGGCGATCATCAATCTCGCGCTGATGACCGGCAACATCGGCCGGCCCGGCACCGGCGCGAATTCGATCACCGGCCAGTGCAACGCGATGGGTTCGCGCCTGTTCAGCAACACGACGAACCTGCTTGGCGGCCACGATTTCACCAACGACGCACACCGCGAAAAAATTTCGCGCACGCTCGGCATCCCCGTCGAGCGCATCCCGGATCAAAACTCGCTCGCCTACGACCAGATCATCGACGGCGTCGCCTCGGGGAAGATCAAGGGCATCTGGATCGTGGCGACAAACACCGCGCATTCGTGGATCGGCAAACGCGACCTCGCGCGCGTCTTGAAGAACCTCGAGTTCCTCGTCGTGCAAGACATGTATGCGACGACCGACACGGCGCAGCACGCGCACTTGGTCCTGCCTGCCGCGGGCTGGGGCGAGAAGGAAGGGACGTTCATCAACAGCGAGCGCCGCTTCGGTGTGGTGAAGAAGGTCGCGCACGCGCCCGGCCAGGCGCTGGCGGACTTCCACATCTTCCGGCTCATCGCGCACTACTGGGGTTGCGATCATTTGTTCCACGAGTGGACCTCGCCGCAGGCGGCCTTCCAGATTCTCAAGCGCTGCTCCGCCGGCCAGCCGTGCGACATCACCGGCATCGAGGACTTCCGGCATCTCGACGCGTGCGGGGGAATCCAATGGCCGCTCGCGAGCGAAATGCGGAGTGCGGAATTCGGAATGCGGAATGAAACGACCGGAGCGGACTCCGCGCATTCCTCACTCAAAGAGCGTCGCCTCTTCGCCGACGGCAAATTCTTCCACGCCGACGGCCGGGCGAAATTTCTTTACGAAGCGCCGCGCGAGTTGCCGGAGAAAACCGACGCCGCGTTTCTGTTCGTGCTGCTCACCGGACGCGGTTCGAGCGCGCAGTGGCACACGCAGACGCGCACGGGCAAGTCCGCCATTCTCCGCAAGCTTCATCCACGCGAACTCTGCGTGGAGATCAATCCGAGCGACGCGGCCGTGCTCGGCGTGCGGCCCAACACGCGTGTGCGCGTGATCTCGCGGCGTGGCGAGGTGAGGGCCACCGCGTTCGTCACACCCGCGGTGCAGTCAGGCCAAGTGTTTCTTCCCATGCACGATGCCGCCACGAACTTACTCACCCTGCCGGTGGTCGATCCGTATTCGCGCCAGCCGTCGTACAAACATTGTGCAGTGCGCATCGAGCCGGTGCGCCGTTCCGAGTCATGACGAAAAGCGAATCCAACATCGTTCCAATGCCGACGCCCGCGTCCGGTGAATTCACGGCCGAGCAGAAGGAATATCTCGCCGGCCTGATGGCGGGGATCGCGCAGCGGCAATTGCATCCGTATGTCGGCCTTGTGCCGGGCACGGGCGCATTCACCGCCGACCCCGCGCAGGGCGGGGCGAATCTCGCGGCGAAGGTTGAAGAGGAAACAATCCATGGCACGCCGCTCTCCGATGTGACCAAGCAGGAGTTGTGGAAGCACGAGGAGCACGGGTTGGATTGTTGGGACCGTTTGCTCGCGCACGCCGAGGCGAACAAGTTCCCCGACGAAGAGCACACGTTTCGTTTCCGCTTCCACGGATTGTTCTACGTCGCCCCGGCGCAGAATTCTTTCATGCTCCGCTGCCGCATCCCGGCCGGCGAGTTGACCGCGGCGCAGATGCGCGGACTGGCCGACATCGCCGACGATTACGGCAACGGGAAATCGGCGATCACGACGCGCTCGAACATCCAGGTTCGCGAGATCGCGCCGAAGAACCTGGTCAACGTCCTCACGCGCCTCCAGCAGCTTGGCCTCACCTCGAAAGGCTCCGGCGTGGACAATGTGCGCAACATCACCGCGTCGCCGACTGCGGGGATCGACCCGCAGGAATTGCTTGACACGCGGCCGTTCGCACACGCGCTGCACCACTACATCCTCAACCAGCGCGATCTCTACAACCTGCCGCGCAAGTTCAACGTCGCCTTCGAAGGCGGCGGCGCCATCGACACCGTCGCCGACACCAACGACATCGGTTTCATGGCCGTGAGCGTAGGAGCCGACGTGAGGAGGCTCACTTCAAATTCGCTGGGCGAAAGTGAGAGCCTCGTTACCTCGTCTCCTACCCCAGTTGAACCCGGCGTCTATTTCCGCGTCGAACTGTGCGGGATCACCGGCCACAAGCAACTCGCCGAGGACGCGGGCATCCTTGTGAAGCCCTCCGAGTCCGTCGCCGTTGCCGCGGCGATGATCCGTGTGTTCATCGAGCACGGCGACCGCACCGACCGCAAGAAGGCGCGGCTCAAATACCTGATCGACAAGTGGGGCGTCGAAAAGTTCCTCGCCGAGACGCAGAAGAAACTCGCCTTCCCGCTGGTGAAGTTTCCGCTGGAGCAATGCACGCCGCGCCCGCCGGCGATCAAACACGGCCACGTCGGCGTCTATCGGCAGAAGCAGCCGCGCAAGAATTACGTCGGCGTCGTCGTGCCCGTCGGTGTGATGACCAGCAAACAGATGCGCCGGCTCGCCGAGCTTTCTGAGAACTATGGCTCCGCCCAGTTACGCCTCACGCCGTGGCAGAACCTGCTCATCCCCGACGTGGCCGACGGCTTCGTCGAGACGCTCAAGCGCAACCTCGTCCGCTGCGGGCTTCACCACGAAGCGACCAACGTCCTCGGCGGCTTGGTTGCTTGCACCGGCAACAAAGGTTGCAAGTGGTCGAGCACCGACACCAAAGGGCAGGCCGTCGCGCTCGGCGACCATCTCAACAAGCGCCTCGTGCTCGATCTGCCGATCAACATCCATCTCACTGGCTGCCCGAATTCATGCGCGCAGCATTACGTTGGCGACATCGGCTTGCAGGGCGTGAAGGTCAGCGCTGGCGGCGAATCGGTCGAGGGTTACCACATCGTCTTCGGCGGCGGCACTGGTGCGAACGCGGGCATCGGCCGGCAGGTTTTCACCGGCATTTCCTTCAACGAAATTCCGACGCTGCTGGAGAAGGTGCTCAAGGTTTATCTCGCACGGCGCTCCAATGGCGAATCGTTCGCCGAGTTCACGCGGCGACATGAGGTGAAGCAGTTGCAGGAGATGTTCAGCGAATGAATCCACCGACCGTCATTGTTCCTGTTCTCCCCGAATCGGCGCCCTTCACGCCCGAGCAGCGGGCCTATCTCAACGGCTTTCTCGCCGGCCTGTTTTCATACGCGCCTGTGCCGACCGCCAACGCCGCGCCCGCCGCCAAGCCGCTTGAGCCGCTCGCCATCCTCTTCGGATCGCAAACCGGCAACGCCGAGAATCTCGCCAAGCGCATCGCCAAGGAGGCTGGCAAACACGGCTTCGCGCCAACCATCCACGACCTCGCGAAGTTTCCCGCCGCGCAACTTGCCGCGGAGCGAAACCTCTTGCTCATCACGAGCACGTACGGGGACGGCGAGCCGCCGGACAACGCGAAAGGCTTCTGGGATTTCCTCAACAGCGAAACTGCGCCCGCGCTTGCCAACACACGCTTCAGCGTGTGCGCGTTGGGCGACTCGAACTACCCGAAGTTCTGCCAGTTCGGCAAGGACGTGGACACGCGGCTCGAAAAACTCGGCGCCACGCGCGTCCAGCCGCGGCAGGATTGCGACGTGGAGTTGGAGGAGCCGTTCACAAAGTGGCTGCTTGCCGCGTTACCCGCACTCGCGTGGAATGAAGCGGCGAACGTAGAAAGCATTCAGCCTTCAGCACTCGGTGTTCAGCCTGACTCGACGTTGACGGATGGATACTCGCGGTCGAATCCCTTCCCCGCGCGGCTGCTCACCAACCGCCCGCTCAACGCGCCCGGTTCGGGCAAAGACGTGCGGCATTTCGAGATCGCGCTTGAAGGCTCCGGCCTCGCGTACGAAGTTGGCGATGCGCTCGGTGTGCTTCCGTCGAACGATCCGGCGCTGGTCGAGGAACTCCTGCGCGCGCTCGGTTGCGACGGCGAGGACGGCGTGCCCGGCAAAGATGGCACGACGGTGCCGCTGCGTTTCGCGCTGCTCAATCACTACAACATCACGCGGATTCCCCAGCCGTTCCTCGCCGCCGTCGCGGGAAAAACCGGCGACGCGGTGCTCAAGCAACTCGTGGCTCCCGGCGTCAACGGCGAGCTGACGAAATTCCTCTTCGGCCGCGAAATCATCGACGTGCTGTTGGCGCAACCGCAGGCGAGGTTCTCGGCGGCGGAGTTCATCGGCACGTTGAAGAAACTTCAGCCGCGCCTCTACTCGATCAGCTCCAGCCCCAAGGCGCATCCGGGCCAGGTGCATCTGACTGTGGGCGCGGTGCGCTACGAATCGCTTGGCCGCCAACGCGCCGGCGTGTGTTCGACCTTTCTCGCCGATCGTGTCGCCGCGGACACGCCCGTGCCGGTGTTTGTCCACACGAACAAGGCGTTCCGCCCGCCCGCGCCGGACGCGCCGCTCATCATGGTCGGTCCCGGCACTGGCATCGCGCCGTTCCGCGCCTTTCTGGAAGAACGCAAGGCC
>DATDFH010000454.1:0-3946 GCA_036522715.1 Verrucomicrobiia bacterium | reverse complement strand
GGCGCGGATGGCGGGCGGTTCGAGCAGCGCGAGCAGGAGGGCGCGGAGCAGGTTGCGCGTGCCGATGACCCACGCGGCGAGGCGGTTGATGCTCGCGTCAAAGTAGTCGAGGCCGAGGTGGACGCGGTGGGCGTGGCCGGTGGCGATGATTTCGCGGGCGATGGCCTGGAGATCGTCGGTGAAGGTGACGACGTGGTCGCTGTCCCAGCGCACGCCGCGGCTGACGTGCAGCAGAATCTCCGGCACGTAGAGGAGCACGCTGGAGATTTTGTCGGCGATGCTCTCGGTGGGATGGAAATGGCCGGCGTCGAGGCAGAGCAGCTTGCGGCGCGTGAGGGCGTAGCCAAGGTAGAATTCGTGCGAGCCGACGGTGCAACTCTCCGCGCCGATGCCAAAGAGCTTTGGTTCCACGGCGTCGAGGTTGTGTCTCGCGGGAAGCGGCTTCTTGAAGACGTCATCGAGGGCGGCGGCGAGGCGTTCGCGCGGCGCCTGGCGGTCGGCGGGCGTGTCCTTGAAGCCGTCGGGAATCCAGACGTTGGTGACGCACGGCGTGCCGAGCGCGCGGCCCATCGCCGCGCCGATTTCGCGCGAGCGGCGACAATGTTCGATCCAAAACTGGCGGATGCCCTTGTCGCGGTGCGAGAGCGTGAAGCCATCAGCGGCTTTGGGATGCGAGAAACACGTCGGATTGAAGTCGAGGCCGAGCCCGTTCGCCTTTGCCCAAGCGATCCAGTTCTTGAAGTGCGCGACTTCGATTGCGTCGCGGTCCACGCGTTTGCCATCGAAATCGCCATACATGGCGTGGAGGTTGACGCGATGCCTGCTAGGAATGAGCGACAGGGCCTTCTCCAAATCAGCGCGCAGTTCATCAGGCGTGCGAGCCTTGCCGGGATAGTTGCCCGTGGCAATGAGTCCGCCACCGAGCGCACTGCCGCCGGTTTCGAATCCGCCCAAGTCATCGCCCTGCCAGCAGTGGAGCGACACGGGAATCTTCGCGAGGGCTTTGAGCGCGCCGCCCACGTCCACACCGAGGGCGACGTAGCGTTCGCAGGCGAGTTTGAACGAGCGTTCGATATTCTGACTGTCGTTGGGCATGCCGGGAGAGTGACGGGTATGGTTGCTTGAGTTCAATTCAAAGCCGAGGAGGAGTCAGTCGGAGTCAGAAGAGGACCACCACAGACGAGGAACTGGCTCCAGAGGTAGGACTCGAACCTACAACCCCACGGTTAACAGCCGCGTGCTCTACCATTGAGCTACTCTGGAACCCAAACGGGGCGTGAAGTTACAAACCGTACCCCGGAGCGTCAACTCGTTTCCCCGCAGCGGTCGGACGAATCGGCGTCCAAGCGCCAACTTTGCGATCGGGGCGGCTCACAGCCGTTCGCGGCCCGGATAGCCCGCCTCCAGATCGTGCCAGAACTCGATGTCTTCCTCGCCCTGCTCCCAGCACAGAAACACTTCGCGGCCCTGGACGATCGCGGGGAAATCCACCAATCCGCGGTCGAGGTCCTTGATCTGGATTTCGCGCGTGTTGAACTCATTCAAAATGACACGCATGTCGGCAAAGGTCTTGAGCCAGATGTTGACCGTGTTGCCTCCGATGTCGTGGCCCGCCTGCATCAGACTGGCGACGCGCACCTCCTGCCGCGCCAGTTCATCGCGCAGGGCCTGGACTTCGCCGAGCCAGCCGCGCACCTGGGGAAGCAGTTCCCGCGCTTCATCGCGAGTGTAATGTTTCTTGAAGTGCATCTCAGGTGTTGAAGACAGCCATCGCCCGGCACAAATCCGCCGGCGATTCCACGGAGCGCACGGGCTTGCTCAACTTCCCCGCCGCTCGATCGCATCGAGTTTCTTTTGCACCGCCGGACTCTTTTCGAGTTCGAGCGATTTCTTCCACGCGTCGCGCGCGCGGTCACGTTTGCCGGCCTTCAAGTAGATGTCGCCGAGGTGATCCTGGAGCGTCGGGTCCGGTTCCTTTGTGAACTTGAGCGCCTTTTCGATCCACGGGACGGCCTCCTTCGCCTTGCCCTGCTGAAAGAGCACCCACGCCATGCTGTCAAGATACGCGCCGTTCTCCGGTTCGAGCTTCACGGCCTTGTCGATCATCGTGAAGGCCTCCTGCAAATTCGTGCCGCGCTCGGCCCACATGTAGCCGAGGTAGTTGAGCGCCTCGGCAAAGTCAGCCTGAAGTTCGATCGCCTTGCGGAAGTGTTTTTCCGCCATCGGAAAATCCTTCAACCGCTCGTTCACCGCGCCGAGTTGAAAATAAAATCCCGCGGTCAGGCGGTTGGTCTCCGAGGTCTTCGCCAGCAACTCCGCGCTCGTCAGCGCCTTGAGGGCGGCGGGGTAATCCTTGGCCTCGTTGTGCGCCATGCCGGTGAAGAACTCGACCAGATACGTGCTGCCAAACAGGCCGCGCGCGCGGTCGAGCACCTTGAGGGCGGCCTCGACCTGCTTGAGGCGCAGGCGCACCTGGACGAGGTCGAAGTACGCCGGCTCGAATTTCGGATTGAGCAGCAGGACCTTCTCGAAGTGGCCGGCAGCTTCCTCGAGTTTCTCGTCGCGCTTGTCGCCGTCCTTTGCCTCGGCGGCGATGGTCCCGAGCAGGTAGTAGAGCTGCGGATTGGTGGGGTTGTCGCGGAGGATGGCGGTGAGTTGCTCTTTCGCCTTTTCCGGTTCGTCGCTGCGGAGGTAGGTCTCGACAAGCTTTTCGCGCAGGCCGGGGAGATCCGGCGCGGCTTTCAGAAGCTGCGTGTAAATCGCGGTCCCGCGCTTGAGATCGCCGAAGGCACGGAAGCCATCAGCCACGCGCAGCAACTGTGTCGTATCGGCTTTGTCCACGAGCTTTTGCGCGCGTTCCAACAAGGCGAGTACGCGCGGCTTGAGCTCGTCGAGTTCCTTCGGACGCAGTTGCACGTAACGCGCGTAAAGGCTGGTCAGGTCCAGAAGGTAGTCGGCATCGCTGTCTCCATTCTTTTCCGCCTCGGCGATGACGCCGCGCGCCTCCTTAAACTTGGCGGCCTGAAGGTAAACGCTGAACAGGTTTTGATAGGCGAGGAAATTTTTCGGATCGCGTGTCAGCGCCTTGCGGATCGTGGCCACGGCGAGATCGGTCTTGCCAAGCTGACCGTACGCCACGCCCAGCAACACGAAGATCGACGGCGCGGGCTTGGACTGTTTCGTAGCGGCTTCAAGAACCTCGACGGCCTTGTCGGTCTGTCGAGCGCGAAGGAGCCGCCGGGCAATTTCCGTCACCAGCGGCTCGTTGCCGGGATCGGCGAGCGCGGCCTTTCGGAACTCCTCGATGGCCTCACGTGGCTTGCCGCGCTGATCGAGGCTGACACCGGAGGCGAAACGTGTGAGCGCCTCGATCCGGGCCTCGGTCAGTTCGTCGGAATTCGGCGCCGCGTCCTTCGACTTGGCGTGCGCGGTCCCTTTCGCGGCCTTGGCAGGCGCGGTCTTTGTCGTCGGGGCGCAACCCGCGAGCGTCAGTACGCCCGCAGCAACGACGGCTCGGAACCAGAATCCGGTTTTCATGCGTAAAGAAAAAATGCCGGGCGCGCGCGGGCAACAGCCCGGACGCGCGCCCGGTTGTGAAACGTGCCGGTGCACGCCGCGATTACTTCTGCCAGGTGCGCTTCTTGTGGCGGTTGGCGCGGAGCTTTTTGCGGCGCTTGTGCTTGTTGATTTTCGCCTTACGGCGCTTTTTCAGTGAACCCATAAGTTTTGTCGCCTTCAGTATACAACTTTGTTGAGCGGATATTCAATGATTCCTTCCGCGCCCGCCCGTTTGAGCTGCGGAATGATTTCGCGGACGATGTGCTCGTCGATGATCGTCTCGACGGCGACCCAGCCTTCCTGACTGAGTTGCGAGATGGTCGGGTTGCGCAACGACGGAAGGCTCGCAAGCAGCGCATCGAGATTCTTGCGCGCGATGTTCATCTTC
>DATDFH010000453.1:0-5538 GCA_036522715.1 Verrucomicrobiia bacterium | reverse complement strand
GGCGCGCGAAGTCGCGGAGCGGTTCAAGGCCCTGCGCGAAGTGCTCGTGCAACGCGACCCGGCGGGACTGACGCCGCTGCTCGAAACGCGTGTCATCGAGGCGACCGAACTGAACATGCAGCGCAAAGCGAGCGAAGCAACGCTCGCGACGCAAGCCGCGCTGTTGGAACTGAATCAATTGCGCGGTGCCGCGCCCGACGCGCGGTTCTCCATCGGCCCGACGGACCTGACGTTCCGATCGGCCGAAAACACGGAGCGGCTCGTCACGCTCGCACGAACCAATAGTTTCGAGTTGCGGCTGCGCGCGGTGGAATTGGCGCAGCAGGGTTTCCGCGTTGATCTCGCGAAGAACGAACGCTACCCGACTCTGTCCGTGGGGCCGGCGATCTCGGAGGAGCGCGCGGGCGACCGCGAGCGGATCATTGGCGTCGGGATTTCGCTGCCGCTGCCGCTGTGGAATCGCAACACCGGCAACATCGAGGCGGCGAAGGCGCGGCAGTTGCAGGCGGAAACTTCCTTCCTCGTCACGCAACGCGAGACAGAGCGGCATGTCCTCGAAGCCGCGCTGACCTACGAAACGAAGCTGCGTGAGATGGGCAAGTGGCGACCGGATGCGGCTCAACATTTCAAGGAAGCCGCTGAACTCGCCGACCGCCATTACCGGCTGGGGGCGGTGCCGATCTCCACCTACGTGGAGTTGCAGAAGCAATACCTTGAAGCCGTCGAGAGCCTGCTCGACACGAAGAAGGAGGCGCTCGAAGCGGCGGCGCAACTGGAGCTGCTCACGGGCTTGACGCCGTCGCTGGCGCGCGCCGCGGCGAAGGAGTGACCGGCCATGATCAACCGCTTTCTTGATGCCGCGCTCCGCTACCGCGCGCTGGTCTTGTTCGGCACGGTGCTGTTGCTTGGGTTCGGTTTGTGGGCCGCGCGCAATCTGCCCATTGACGCCGTGCCCGACATCACCAGCCCGCAGATTCAGGTGAACACGGAAGTGCCCGCGCTGGCGCCCGAAGAGGCGGAGAAACTGGTCACCTATCCCATCGAAACCGAACTGGCCGGACTGCCGGGTGCGGCGGAAATGCGCTCGCTCACGAAGTCGGGGCTCTCGCAAGTGACGCTGGAGTTCGAGGACAACGTGGACATTTTCCGCGTGCGCCAGCTCGCGATGGAGCGTCTTCAAAACGTGAAGGACCGCCTGCCGCCGAACGCCGATCCGAAACTCGCGCCCATCAGCACGGGCTTGGGTGAGATTTTTTATTACACCGTGGATTACGGCGCAGACGCGACGAACAAACCCGCGTCGCGTTACGAGCAGTTGCTGGAACTCACGGAAGTCCAGGAGTTCATCGTCAAGCCTCAGTTGCGAACGGTGCCGGGCGTAGCCGAGGTCAATGCCAGCGGCGGTTACGAGCGCCAGATCGTCATTCAGCCTGACCCGGCGAAACTGCGTGATGCGAACCTCACGTTTTCCGAGCTAGCGGAAATCGTTGAGAAGAACACCGCCAACACCGGCGGCGGCTTCGTCAATCGCGGCGAGCAGCAATTCATCCTGCGCGGTGTGACTCGCGCGCAAACCGCCGAAGACATCGCCAACCTGCCACTCAAGTTCGCGGGCGCAGTGAAGCCGTTGATCGTGAAGGATGTCGCGAGCGTCTCGACCGGGCATCATCCCCGCTACGGCGCCGCAACGTTCAACGGAGAGGAAGCGGTCATTGGCACGACGATGATGATGGCGGGCGAAAACAGCCGCATCGTCGCCAAGCGCGTCGAGGCCCGCCTCGAACACATCAATAAGAATCTCCCGGCCGGCCTCGAACTCAAACCGGTTTACAACCGCGCGGACCTTGTGGACCGCACGGTGCGCACGGTGCGAACCAATCTGTTTGAGGGCGCGGTGCTGGTGGTCGTGGTGCTTCTGGCGCTGCTCGGCAACTGGCGCGCCGCGGTGATCGTGGCGGCGGCGATTCCGCTCTCCTTCCTCTGCGCGCTCATTGGCATGGCACGGCTCGGCGTGTCGGGAAACCTGATGAGCCTGGGCGCAATTGATTTCGGCCTGATCATCGATGGCGCGGTCGTCATGGTGGAAAACATCGTGCGCGAACTCGCGGAAGAGCAGCGCGGGCTCGGTCGCCGGCTGACGAAAGAGGAGCGATTCGGGATGGTGCTGGCCGCCAGCCGGCAGGTGGGCAGTCCGATGTTCTTCGGCGTGCTCATCATCGCCGTGGTGTACGTCCCGATCCTCGCGCTCACCGGCATCGAAGGGAAAATGTTCCACCCGATGGCCATCACGGTCATGCTCGCGCTCGGAGCCGCGCTGGTCCTCGCCCTGACGCTCATGCCGGCGCTGGCGTTCCTCGTGTTGAGAAGCGCCGCGCATGGAACGGGCGAACATTCCGATGACAACGTGCTGATTCGCTTCGCCAAGAAACTCTACGCGCCGACGTTGAACGCGGCCCTTCGTCTCCGGTGGATCGTGGTTCTCGGCGCCGTCGCGCTGTTCGCGGTGTCCGTCGCGGTTTTTCAACGGCTCGGCGCCGAGTTCGTGCCGAAGCTCGATGAAGGTTCAACCACGATGATGATTTACCACCCCGTCGGCCTGAGTCTGGAGGCGTCGTTGGCGCGGCAGTTTCGCACCGACCGGTTCATCCGCGAGAGATTCCCCGAAGTCGCGCAGGTTTTTTCCCGCATCGGCACCAGCGCCGTCGCCACCGATCCCATGCCGCCCAACGAGACCGACTTTTACCTTTCATTCATTCCGCGCGACCAATGGCGCAAGCGCGACGGCCGCGTGCCCTCCAAGCCGGAGCTGGCCAAACTCATCGGCGACGAAGTCGAACGCGAATTCAAGGACAGCCACATTCTGATCGGCCAGCCGATTGAAATGCGCTTCAACGAAATGCTCGAAGGCATCCGCGCCGACGTGTCCGTGAAAATCTTTGGTCCCGATTACGACGTGCTCGAAAAACTGGCCGAACAAGCCAAGCCCCTGCTGAAGGCGATCCCCGGCGCGTCGGAAATCGAATACGAGACCGAGGGCCGCGCACCGGTGCTCGAAATCAAACTCAAGCGCGACGCGCTCACCCGCTACAACCTGTCGGCGGCGGCCGTGAACCAGACCATCGCGACCGCTCTCGCCGGGCAAGTCGTCGGCACCATGCTCTCCACCGAGCACCCGCCGCGCGAGATTGTGGTGCGTTTGCGCGGGGACTTGCGCGAGGACTTGGACACCTTGCGCGCCCTGCCGGTGCGGGTCGGCGAGCACGGGATGATTCCGCTCGGCGACCTGGCCGAATTCAACACGGCGGAAACCGTCGAGCCGATCCGGCGCGACGAGGCGCATCGCCGGGCCGCGCTCATGGTCAACCTCACGACCAGCGACGTGGAAGGCTGGGTGGACAAGGCCGAAGCCGTCCTCAAAGAAAAAGTGAAACTGCCTGGCGGCTACACCGTGGAGTTCGGCGGGCAATTCGAGCACTTGCAGGAAGCGCGCGCGCGGCTGGTCATCGTCGTTCCTGCCGCGCTGCTGCTGATTTTCGTGCTCATCTTCATGGCCTTCGGAAGCTTCAAACAAGCCGTGCTCGTCTATACCGGCATCCCGTTGGCGCTGACCGGCGGCGTCTTCGCGCTGTGGTTGCGCGGAATGCCCTTCAGCATCACGGCGGCAGTTGGCTTCATCGCGCTGAGCGGCGTGGCGGTGCTCAACGGTGTCGTGCTGGTCAGCTACTTCAATCAACTGCGGCAACAAGGCCGTGCGGTGCGCAACGCCGTCCTTGAAGGCGCGATGACCCGGCTTCGCCCGGTGCTGATGACCGCCGCTGTCGCCAGTCTTGGTTTCCTTCCGATGGCGATTTCGACCGGTCTTGGAGCCGAAGTGCAACGCCCACTCGCCACCGTTGTGATTGGCGGCGTGCTCAGTTCAACGTTCCTGACGCTCGTGCTTCTGCCGGTGCTCTACGAATGGGTTGAGAAACGAAAAGTAACTCCACTCGACAGGTCAATGCCGGCGGAAGAAACTGCGACGCACACATGAACGGAAAGGAACACAAAATGAATGCCTGGTTCTATTATGCGCTCGGCGCCGCGGTGCTCTATGGCCTGCACCAAGTCTTCACCAAACTTGCCGCCGAGCACATCAGCGACGGCTTGGGCGGGTTCGTCGTCGAAGCGACCGCCGCCGCGACGATCCTGCTTTATCTGGCGGTGCTGCGATTTGGCGGAAGTTGGAACCAGACCGCCAGCGCTCCAGGAGTCTGGTATTCCGTACTCACCGGCATCTGCGTTGGCGCCGGCACGATTCTTTTCTTTCTCCTGTTCCAAAAGGGCGGCCCGCTTTCCGCCGTGCCGATGGTGCTGGCGGCCGGCTCCGCGCTCATGGCGATCGTCGGCATTTTCTTTCTTGGTGAAGCGGCGGCTTGGACCCGCTTGCTCGGGATCGCGCTTTCCATCGTCGCGCTGTTCCTGCTGAAGAGCTGAGGGTGGCGCGTCACCGCCGCTGCGCGAGGAGCATCTCGTTGTACATGTTGGCCACGGTGAGGAGGTTGGCGAGCGTGGGCGGGTCCTCGAAGGCGGAGGTGTCGATCAACTCCACGCTGTTGGTGTTGGCGGAACTGTTCGCGGTGACGGCGGCGAGGCCGTCGCTGAGTTGCTGGTTGCTCACTTCGCCGGGCTGGCCTTGTTCGCCTTGGCCGCCGTCGTGGCCACGCGGGATGCCCAGGCTCAAATGCACGTTGGCCCCGTCGAAGGAAACCGACGCCGTGGCTGGTTCGTCGGGGCCGAGCGTGGTCACGCTATCGACGATCACGCTGGCAAAGGGCGGGCCGGTTTCGCCGGTGTCGCCCTTGTCACCTTTCTCGCCACCATCGCCCTTGTCGCCTTTGCCACCGTTGGCACCATCGTGCCCGCGCGGGATGCCGAAGCTGAACCGGACGTTGGAGCCGTCAAACAAAACCCCGACGCTCGCGGGGTCGTCCGGGCCGACGGTGGAAACAGTGTCCACCACCGCCTGGGCGAAGGGCGGGCCGGGAGGTCCCGGCGGCCCGGCGGGGATGGCGTCGATTTTCTCGTCGAGGCCGTTCCATTGTCCGCGCAGGCGGAGGGAGGTCAGTTGATCACCAAATTGAGGCCAGTTGCGGTCGAAGCTCATGATTTAGGGGGTTGAAGGTTGAGGGTTGAGGGTCGATGGGGTGAAACTGCTTAAAATGCTCATTTTCAGTGGTTTGGGGGAGTTTCTGACGCGTGGTATGGAGGTTCTGGAGGATGGTACGGACGTTCCAGGACGTGGTACGGAGGTTCCGGGACATTGTATGGATGTTCCCAGCGATTGTACCGATGTTCCAGGAGATAGTGCGGACCTCCCCGCGCGTGGTACAGACCTCCCGGGAAATGGTACGGATGCGCTGAGGGCTGGTGGCGACGTTCCGGGACGTGGTACGGATGCTCCCGGCGATTGGAAGGAGACGCCGGGAGATGTGAAGACGGCCGCAACGCGCGGGGCCGGGTGCGCCGGCGTTGCGGCATGGGCCGTGACGGAGTGGCGGG
>DATDFH010000452.1:0-2471 GCA_036522715.1 Verrucomicrobiia bacterium | reverse complement strand
GCGAAAATCTCGATTGGTCCGTCGGCGCGCTCTGGACCCGGTCCGACCAGGCTGAAGCGTCGAGTGCTCCAGGCGCCGATGCTGCGGCCCCGCCGATGCTCCATTGCGCGGTGATCTGGCGCGCCCCGTCTGCCCAGGCCGCGGATTTGGTGGAGGCCAGCCGCAAGGCGGCGCTGCGCCGAGGAGAGGACCTGCCCGGTCGCGTCTGGGCCACCGCCGAACCAGCCTGGATTACCGACGTCGCTGAGGATAACTCTCCCCGGCTGCGCCTGGCCGCTCAAGCGGGACTGCGAGGCGCCTTTGCGTTTCCGGTGCAGTTGGGTCACGAACCGTGCGGGGTGATGGAATTCTTCACCCGCCAGACTGAGCCTCCGGACGAACCGCTGCGCGACGTGCTGGCCGGCGTCGGCAGCCAGATCGGCCAGTTCATCGAGCGCACGCGGGCCGAAGACCAGTTGCGCCAGGCCAGCGCCGAACTGCAACGCTCCAACACCGACCTCCAACAATTCGCCTACGTCGCTTCGCACGATTTGTTCGAGCCGCTGCGCATGGTCACCAGCTATCTCCAACTGCTCTGCGACCGTTACGAGGACAAGCTCGACCAAGAAGCGCACGAGTTCATCGGTTTCGCTCTCGATGGCGCCCAGCGCATGCAGGCGTTGATCAAAGACCTGCTCGCCTACGCGCGCGTGGATACGCGCGGCCGCTCGTTCGAGGCGGTTAATTGTGAGCATACCTTCGTCGCCGCGATGTCGAATCTCAAGATCGCCATTGATGAAGCCAACGCTGTCATCACTCACGACGCGCTGCCCACCGTGCAGGGCGACAGCGTGCAGCTCACGCAGTTGTTCCAAAATCTCATCGGCAATGCCATCAAGTTTCACGGGTCGGAAGCCCCGCGCATCCACGTCGGCGCTCAACGGACTGGCGACGAGTGGACTTTTTCCGTTCGCGACAACGGCATCGGCATTGATCCGAAGAATTTCGAGCGCATCTTCGCCATCTTCCAGCGTTTGCACACGCGCCACGAATATTCCGGCACCGGCATCGGCCTGGCGATCTGCAAGAAGATCGTTGAGCGTCACGGCGGCAGAATATGGCTCGAATCTGAACTGGGGAAGGGATCGACGTTTTGGTTTACGTTGCCGGTCGTGAAGAGGGAGGGTGAGTGATGCGTGAAGCGTGCTAACGAAACACCAAACACCAAACACCAAGCTCCAGAAAAACACCAAGCTTCAAACACCAAGGTTGGCGCACGGTGTGGATTGGAGCTTGGTGTTTGGTGTTTTTCCGGTGTTTGGTGTTTGGTGTTTGGTGTTTCGCGAAGCGCGGTGTTTGGTGTTTTCGCCCCCCTTGCACGTCGTTGCCAAACCATTATGTTCCTGCAAGCAAGATCGTATGCCACCCGCAACAAATGTAATGAACGGCGAACCGCAACCAGAGGCAGCGCAGGCAGAGCCGACTCGCGTCGAAGCGCCGCGCGTCCGGGCGCTGCTCATCGAGGACAGCCTCGGTGACGTGCGGCTGATTGAGTTGATGCTTGCCGAGGCGGGCGACGGCCTTTTCCAGGTCGAGCACGTGGACCGCCTGAACAAGGGATTGGACCGCGTGAGCCAGGGCGGCATCGGCGTCGTGCTGCTCGACCTCTCCTTGCCCGACAGCCACGGTCTTGAGACCTTCGCCCAATTGCATGCCCGCGCCCCGCAAATTCCCATCATCGTCCTCAGCGGCCTCAACGATACCACCGTCGCCGTCGAGGCCGTTCACCAGGGCGCGCAGGATTTCCTGATCAAAGGCCAGGTGGACGGCCAACTGCTGGTGCGCGCGATGCGCTACGCCATCGAGCGCAAGCGCATGACCGAGCAGCTCGCCCGCTACGCCGAGGAGTTGCGCTCGAAAAACGCCCAGCTCGAGGCCGACTTCAACATGGCCCGCGAGATTCAGGAAATCTTTCTTCCCCACCAATACCCCACCTTTCCCCATTCCGTCGCCCCCGAGCAGAGCGCCCTACGCTTCTCCCATCGTTACCTGCCCGCCGCGGCCATCGGCGGCGATTTCTTCGATGTCTTTGCCATCACCGACACCACCGCCGGAGTCTTCATCTGCGACGTGATGGGCCACGGCCTGCGCGCCGCGCTCATCACGGCGATCATGCGCGGCTTGGTCGAAGAGTTGATGCCCGTCGCCGCTGACGCCGGCAAATTTCTCACCGAGATCAACCGCAGCCTCCACGCGATTCTGCGCCGCACGCAGGAACCATTTCTGGCGACGGCGTTTTACGGCGTGGCGGATGTCGCCGCCGGCGAATTACGTTTCAGCAGCGCCGGCCATCCCAGCCCGTTGCGCATCCAGCGCGAAACCGGCGCCGCCGAATGGCTCAAGGACGCAGATCCCCGCCACGGCCCGGCGCTCGGTCTGTTCCCCCGGCCCACCTATCCGACGTGCCGCTGCCCCATCGCCGCTCGCGACAC
>DATDFH010000451.1:0-3199 GCA_036522715.1 Verrucomicrobiia bacterium | reverse complement strand
GGCGGCCACGGAATTCTACCGCACCGTCGTGGACAAACGCGGCCGCACCATTGCGGATGTGCTGCGCTCCATCGCCGTCGGTTACCTGCGCGGCACGCCCAACGGCATTCGCGTCGATCCGGATTCGTGCCTCGTCTGGAGCCCGAGCCACTTCACGTGGATGGACACAAACTTTCCCGCTGGCACACCGCGTGAAGGTTACCCGATCGAGATTCAGGTGCTCTGGATCCGGCTTCTGCGACAGTTGGAACGCATCGGCGTGAAACCGGAGGGTGCGCCTTGGAGCGAACTGGCGGCGCACGCGGAGGCGTCGTTGCAAAAACTTTTCTGGCTTGAAGGGAAAGGCTGGTTTGCCGACGTGCTGCTGGCCGGGCCGCGCGTGATCGCGCGCGACGCCACGCCCGACGACGCGTTGCGGAGCAACATGCTTTTCGCCGTGAGCCTTGGTCTAGTGAGCGGCGCGCGCGCGCGGCGTTGCGTGGAGGCGGCGGCCAAGTGGCTGGTGGCGCCGGGCGCATTGCGTTCGCTCGCGCCGCTGGAGGTTTCGGTGCCGCTGGAGATCCGCGCGAACAACGGTGGCGCCATCCTCAACGACCCGCCGCGCCCCTACTGGCCGCGCTACGAAGGCGATGAAGACACACGCCGCAAGCCTGCCTACCACAACGGCACGGCGTGGACGTGGACGTTTCCAACATTCTGCGAGGCGCTCGTGATGGCGCACGGCCTTGCGCCGGAAGCCGTGGCCGCAGCGCGCGCCTATCTCAGCAGCGCAGACAAGCTGATGACGAGCGGTTGCCTCGGTCACTTGCCCGAAATCCTCGACGGCGACGCGCCGCACACGCAGCGCGGTTGCGACGCGCAGGCGTGGGGTGTGACAGAAGTGTTGCGTGTGTGGAAGCTGCTGAACTCGTAGCGGCTGGCGTTACCCTGACTTCTGGATGTTCTTGTTCTTCACGAGGTTTTCCTCGACGAGACGTTTCTTGAAGTCCTTGAGCTTAGCGGCGAGTCCGTCGTCGGCCTGCGCGAGGATTTGGACTGCAAGAATGCCTGCGTTGCGTCCGCCGCCAATCGCGACGGTGGCAACGGGAACTCCCGGCGGCATCTGCACGATGGAGAGCAGCGAGTCGAGGCTGGCGGTGAATTTCGATTCGCAGGGGATGCCGATGACGGGGCGCGTAGTGAGCGCCGCGGTCACGCCGGGCAGGTGCGCTGCGCCGCCCGCGCCCGCGATGAACACGCGGATGCCGTTTGCCTCGGACGAGCGGACGTACTCGGCGAGTTGGTCAGGCGCGCGATGGGCGGAAATGACGCGCGCTTCCCACGAGACGCCGAATTCATCGAGCGTCTTGCCGGCGGCCTGCATCACCGGCCAGTCGGAGTCGCTGCCCATCAGAATCGAAACCAGCGGAGACTTCTTGTTCATGTCGTGCGCGCATCTTGCAAGAGCACCGATGCGGCGTCGAAGAAATTATGCATTCCGGCTACGCTACCTCACCACGTCGTTGTCTCGCGCGACGGCGGAGCTACGGTCAATTTGCGCCGCCGTGCCGAGCAGGTTTTGCGTAACCAGATTGCCTTTGCCGCCGGTGAGTTGAACGGACGGCGCGGGTCGTCGGCCGGTGCGGTCGTCGCGAATTAAGCATCCGGACACGCGGCTGTTCGTGACGCCCTTCAGCAGCAGCCCGATGCCGTCGCTGTCAAGAACGGTGCAATTGGCGACGTTGAATCGCTCGCAGCCGACAATCACCACGGCCGCGTCCTTGCGGTGAATGCCACTGACGTGCAATCCGCTCAACGTGCAGTCGCGCGAGTTGCGGAAGATCAGGCCACCGTTGGCGTTCGTGCTGTTGCCGTAGTTGTAGCGCGGATTGCGGTCGAAATTGTTCGGGCCGACAACAACGCTCGTGCTGCCCTCGACGAGAAGGTCGTGCTGGTAACCCATCCAAAACGTGTTGCCCGTGAGCACCAGGCCGCGGGCGTTCTTGAGGTGAACATTCACCTGCACGTCGCTAAGCACGTTGCCCGTGATCGTGACGTGGCCTTCCAGCGTCTTCGCGCTGCCGATGCGCTTTTCGAGTGCGGGATCGTCGCCCTGGCCGAGGATGCGGATGTTCGCCGAGTCGGGCGACGGGCTGTTGTGCTGGATCGTGCAACCGGTGATCGCGACCTCGCCGATGGACCCGCCGGCCGAGTCGAGCAACACGTTCGCGGTGGGCGGCGTGTTCGTGGCCATGTTGCTCTCGATGTCGCAGGTGCCGATGTGGAGGTTGCGCACGTTGCCGCCGCGCGAGACCACGCCGCCGCCCGCGCAGTAACTGATGTGTGAGCCGCTGATGTTCGACTGGTGGAGGTTCACGTTGTCGTAAAACACCCCGATTCCGCGGTTGTGGTAGAGGTGGCAATCGGCGATGAGCACGTTGCGGTTGCGCACGGTGAGATGGATCGCGTGGCGCACCTCCCGGATGACAACGCGGGTGATCGTGATCTGCATCGTGCCCGTCGCCTCAATGCCGTCAGCTTCCGCGTGCGCGCCGACGATTTCCAGCGCCTCGACCATTGGCGTGCGCTGACGTTCCCAGACGTTCGGCCTGAATTGATTTGGGTCCGCCGAGCCTTCGTGCGTGCCGATAAGTTTGAACGCCGGTCCCGCGCCCGCCATCAGGATGCGCGCCGTGCCGTCGCCGACGAGCGAAGTGAAACCAGTTTTGTCCAACTCGATCACGACCGTGCGCGTAAGGCGATAGACGCCCTTCGCGAAGCGGACTCCGCCGCCGGCGTTGACCGCCTTCTGGATCGCGGTGGTGTCGTCCGTCTTGCCATCGCCCAACGCGCCGAAGGAGCGGACGTCGTTTTGTTCCGGAAGGGCAATGTTAATCGGCGCGGCATTGGCTCTGATCGCGGTGATGAAGAACACGAGCAGTGCGACCGCAAGGCCTCGAATGGCAATGGAGTTCATTGCGGCGATGTTGTCAGGTGCCGCGCGCACTTCAAGGTTGCGCTTGCCCGCGCCGGGTTTGGACGCGAAGAATCGGCGCATTCACACCATGAAGAAGTTCATCTTTGCTCTCGTTGCGCTTGCGATCTCCGCCGTTGCGGCGGTGGCTGCATCCGCCGCCCGGCCCAATTTCATCTACGTCCTCTGCGACGACCTCGGATATGGCGACGTGAGATGCCTCAACCCCGACGGGAAGATTGCCAC
>DATDFH010000450.1:0-2894 GCA_036522715.1 Verrucomicrobiia bacterium | reverse complement strand
GGTGGAGATCAGGGCGCGGTGGTGGCGTTGAACAAGAAGACCGGCGTGTTGATCTGGCGCACGAAGGAACTCACCGACCCGGCGGCCTACGCGTCGCTGGTGCCGGTCGAGATCGGCGGTGCGCGGCAATACATCGTGTTCACCGGCGCAAGCGTTGCGGGCGTGGCGGCGGCGAACGGCAAGATGCTCTGGCACTCCGAGCGCATCGGCAAGACGGCGGTCATCCCGACGCCGGTCTGGAAGGACAACCTCGTGTTCGTCACGTCGGGCTATGGCATCGGCTGCAACCTCATCAAGGTTTCGGGCAGCGGCAACGCCTTCAAGGCGGAACAGCTTTACGCGAACACCGACATGGCTGTGCATCACGGCGGCATCGTGCTGTTGGGCGATCACGTCTATGGCATGAGCGGACGCCGCGACATTGAGTGCATCTGCATGGAGTTGAAGTCCGGCAAGGTGGTGTGGAGCGACAAGAGCGTCGGCAAAGGCGCCATCGCTTACGCCGACGGTCATCTTTATCTGCGCAGCGAGAGCAAAGGTGAGGTTGCGCTCGTCGAGGCGACGCCCGCGGGCTACAAGGAGAAGGGCCGCTTCACGCAGCCCGAACGCAGCGCCCGCATGGCCTGGCCACACCCGGTGATTGCCGGCGGCAAGCTTTTCCTCCGCGATCAGGACAAACTGTTTTGCTACGACGTGAAGGGGAAGTAACTCGGCGGAATCATTTCCTCGCCTCGGGCGTCACGCTGAGTTTCACGCGCTTGCCGGCGCGCAGGACGACTACCTCGACGGGCTTGCCGATCTTCACGGCGTCGAGCGCGTAGGTGTAGTCGTAGATGTTCTTGATCGTCGCGCCGCTGAACTCGACGATGATGTCGCCGCCTTGGAGGCCGGCCTTTTCCGCCGGACTGCCGCCGCGCACGCCGCTCAACTTCACGCCTTCAACCTCCTGTGTGTAGTCGGGAATCGAGCCGAGGTAGGCGCGCAGTTGCTCGCGACCACCGCCGCCGGTGTCGCTCTTGGCGACCTTGAGGTAGTCGGGACGGCTTTCGGCGCGGACGAGGTCGAGGATGATGCCGCGCGCGAACTTCGTGATGCGCTCCATGCCGGCGTAGTCGAGCTTTTCCGCGGTGTCGCTCGGACGGTGGTAATCCTCGTGGCTGCCGGTGAAGAAGTGCAGCACGGGGACGCCCTTCGGATAGAACGCGGTCACGTCAGTCGGGAGGTAGGGATCGTCCTGCAATGCGAGGTTGAAGCCGGCGGCGACGTTGCGCTTCTCGATGAGCTTGCGCCACACGGACGAGGAGCCGACGCCCTGAAGATTGAGCTTGTTGTCGCGCAACCGGCCGACCATGTCGAAGTTCACGTACGCAACAATGTTCGTGAGCGGCACCGGTGGATGCTCGGCGAAATGCGAGGAACCCATCAGGCCGATTTCCTCTCCGGACCACGCGGCGAAGATGATGCCGCGCGGAAAGGCGGCGGGATTCTTCGCGCGTTCGTCGGCGAGGGCGGCGGCGAGTTCAAGCAGCGTGGCGACGCCGGACGCGTTGTCATCGGCGCCGTGGTGGATCTGGCCTTCCTCGCCCGCGCGTTCGAGCGAACGACTTTCGCCGTGGCCGAGGTGATCGTAGTGGGCGCCGATGAGGAGGTATTCGGACGGCGAGTTTCGTTCCGCGCGTTTCGACGGTGGCAGCACGGCGATGACGTTGTTGTCCTGCTTGCGGATTTGTTCGACGGCCGTGGTGATGCGGACTTTGGCCTTCGGGATCAAGAAGCCGTGTTCGGCGTGGGGGTTCTCGGTGTCGAGCGCGGATTGCAGAGTCTTCAAATCCTTGCCGGCGGCGCCGAGGATGTAGTCGGCGAGCCTGTCGGTAATCGACGCGGCGATGATGCCGGAGCCGCTCAGGCTGGTGTCGAACGTAAGTGGCGCAAGCTGTCCGGCGTTGGGTGAGTTGGGGCCGGTGACGACGAGGATGGCTTTCGCGCCGCGCTGACGGGCGATCATCGCCTTGTAACGGAGGCCGGCATAGACGTTGAGTTCCTGGCGGCGCTTCGGCTCGACCTCCTCGGGGACGTAGCGCAGCACGAGGACGATCTTGTTGCTCACATCGAGACCCTCGTACGAGTTGTAGCCGCGGCCCGCGCCATCGGGAACGCTGAGGCCGTAGCCGGCGAAGACGACTCCACCTTCGAACACCGAGTTTGCGGTGAATGAAAGCGGCCGGAAATCCTGCTCCGGCTTGAACACGAGTTCGCCGACGTAGCCGCCTTCGACGGCGACGCTGAGCTTGTTCTCATTGGTCAGCGCCTTGATGCCTGCTGTGAACTGAAACGGCTCAAGGTAGGTGTTGCTCGCGCCGAGCGGCCGGAGGTCGGCGAGCCCAAAGATACTTCCGATAAATCCGGCGGCGTGCCGCGCGCCGTCGCTGCCCGTCATGCGGCCGGCCAGTTCATCGCTGGCGAGGAAACCGACAATCGAATGAAGGTCGTTTGTCGTGATGGCCGGCGTGAAGCGAGCGGACGGTGTCGAGTGCGAAGTGGCGGCGTGTGCTTCGGGTGCGGCATTTGTCGTCGGCGTCGCCGAGATGGCGCGTGGCGCCTGACGCGGCGGTGCGGCGGCGAGTGCGGCGAGGGCGGCAGTGTGATTCCATTTCGCGATGAAGAGTTGCGATTGCTTGTCAGCGGTGCGGCCGGAGGTCCAGCAGAGTCTGGCGCCGTCGGGTGCGAAGACGGGCAGGCCATCGAATCCATCGGTGAACGTGACGCGCACCGGTTCGTGCGCGCCGTCGGCATCGACGAGGAACAACTCGAAGTTCGAGAAGCCGAGTTTGTTCGAGGTGAAGATCAGATACCTGCCCGACGGATGGAAGTAGGGCGCCCAGCACATGGCGCCG
>DATDFH010000449.1:0-3277 GCA_036522715.1 Verrucomicrobiia bacterium | reverse complement strand
ACCTCCGGCGCGGCGCAACCTGCCGCCGTCCATTCAGACGCGGCACTGGAAGCTCGCGCTCCGCACCCGCCGCCATCGCGGGCCAATATCCGCCGCGCGTGGGCGCCGTGGATTCTTTTGAGCGTGCTCGTCTTCGTGTGGGGAATTCCGGCGGTGAAGTCGCAACTCAACAATGCGTTCGCACCCAAATTCGAAGTTCCGCACCTGCACAACGCCGTCGTCCGCACCGCACCGGTCGTGCCCGCGCCGACCCCCGACAAACCCACGCCGGCGGAAAAGGCAGTCTTCGATTTCAACATCCTCTCCGCCACCGGCACCGGCATCCTCGCCGCCGCCATCCTCGCCGGCTTCATCATGGGTTTCCACCCGCGCGAACTAGCCGCAGCCTACTTCGAGACGTTTTGGAAGGTGCGCTTCTCCCTCATCACCATCGCCGCGATGCTCGCGCTCGGTTACGTGACGAAATACTCCGGCACCGACGCCACGCTCGGCCTCGCGCTCGCGAAGACCGGCGCGCTTTATCCGTTCTTCGGCACGCTGCTAGGCTGGCTCGGCGTCGCGCTCACCGGCAGCGATACCGCGAGTAATGTCCTCTTTGGCAGCCTGCAAAAAATCACCGCTGAACAGACCGGCATCAATCCGGTCCTCATGGCGGCGGCGAACAGCTCCGGCGGCGTGATGGGCAAGATGGTGGACGCACAGAGCATCGTCGTCGCGAGCACGGCGACGAACTGGTACGGCCACGAGGGCAGCATCCTCCGCTACGTTTTCTTCCATAGCGTTGCGCTCGCGGCGTTGGTGGGAATTCTTGTTTACCTCCAAGCCTACGTCGCACCCTTCAGCGCGATGGTGGTGAAGTGAATGAAACTGCCGCATCGAGAACTTTCCTATGTGCCTGAGGCGAAGATCCTCCGCTATCTGCTCGACGACGCACACGAGGACGGTGGACCAAAAGCCGCATTCTTCAAACGGTTCGGCTTTACGCGTGACAATTGGCAGGCGCTTGCAGACGCGTTGCGAGAACACGCTGACGTGAACGAAGTTGTCGAGGTTGAAGACACCCGATTGGGAACCGCATACGTCCTCGATGGGAAAATCCGATGCCCAGACGGTCGGCTACCTAAGATTCGGACAGTTTGGTTCGTGGATACAGGCGAACTCTCGCCTAGATTCGTGACCGCCTACCCGCTAGACTGACACCATGATTCAGGAACTCGAACGCGTGGTTCTGACGACCGACGTGCCGAAACACGGGCTCGCCAAAGGTGACGTGGGCACCGTCGTGCTCGTCATCCGCAGCGGCGAGGGCTACATGGTCGAGTTCATGACACTGACCGGGAAGACCGTCGCAGTCGCAACTTTGGAAGCGAGCCAAGTGCGTCCCATCGCTCCAAGCGACATCGCCAACGCCCGCCAAGTCGCGCTGGCGGAAGCCTGAGCAGGCTACGCAGCGGACGCTTCCACTTCCCCGTTCGCACGCGCTGGTTTCTCCGCCGCTGTTTTTCCCTTCATCTTCACGCGCTCGAACTCCTCTTCGTAGCGCGCGTGGTTGGTGCCCATGAAGCGATCCCAGATGTTGTAATAGAGGCCGTAGTTGCAGTGGACGTGGTGGTGATGCATGTCGTGATGCACGGAAGTATTATGCCAGCGCGAGAGCGGGTGCCGGGTGAAGCCGCGCGGGAGAATCTCGAAACCGCAATGGCCCAGCACGTTCATCACCGTCATGTAAAGCAGCCAGACCAGCGCCGCGAGCGGATGCGTCGGCACCGCGAGGATGAAGAGCGGAAAGATGCCCGCCTGAACCACCGCTTCGATCGGATGAAACGCAAACGCCGCCCACGGCGTCGGCGTGTGACTCAGGTGATGGATGCGATGCACCACCGGAAAGAGGGGCTTCCAATGCATCAGCCGGTGCGTCCAGTAGAAGTAGGCGTCGTGCGCGAAGATCAGCAGCGCGGTGGAGAACACAAAGTAGCCCCAGCCGTGAGCGCCGATATCGCCATAAAGTTTCGTCCAGCCCGCGCGATACATCAGAAACACCAGCACGCCTGTCAGCGAGAATATCGCCAGCGAGCCAAGGCTGTATAGGATTTCGCGCCGCATCTCGCTCCGCGCCGGATAGTTCTCCTGAATCTTCAACGAACGCAGCCGTCGGTTGCGCCAAACGTAAAAGATCAGAAACGCTCCGCCCGCGATCAGCGCGTAACGAACGAGGTGCATGACATAGTCCGCGCCGAAGACCAGCGCGACACGTTCCAATGTCAGAGGCGCGTGCATGTTGCTTAATTCGCCAAAAACGACACGTCTCCCGAACTCAGCTTCACCGCTTCAGGAATCTGAGCGTCGTCCAGTTGCATGACGACTGTGTTCACGCCGGGTTTCACTTCGGCGGTGAACTGCGCGCCAAGTTTCACCGGCTTGCCGTTCACCCAGGCTTCCTTCGCTTCACCGGCGAACGTGAACTTCACCGCACCGGCCTTGGCCGCTTGAAACTGCGTCGCCGCGAAGAGGCCGCGCGTGTTGCCGTGGCCGTGGAACGCCGCCTCGCACGCGTCCTTCGGCAACGCGCCGTTCACGAGCGAGTAGGCGGGCACCCAATCCTTGAGGCTGAAGTCGCCCTTCACCACCGGCTCGACGCCGATGTGCTGGTTGGGACTCGTGACGACATAGACGCGCCAGAAACGCGCCGCGCCGCCCTTCGCGGCGTCATACTCGCCGGGCTTGCCGAGCATCGAGAGGAACTTGATGAGGTCGAGCCGCTCCTCGGGCAGAAGCGCATCCACGAGACCGCTGGGCATGAGCGAGCCGCCGTTGGTGCGCTTGGCGATGTTCTTCTTCGCGACGGAAACTTCCTGGTTCGCCGCGTTGCGGATGATGACTTCATTCTCCGACTCCTTCACGACGATGCCGCTGAACTCCTGCTCGTCCTTCGTCTGGATGAGCACGGAGTGAAAGCCCTCCTTGATCTTCGCGTTCGGATAAAGCAGCGACTCGACGAGGTAATCGGGCGGGGCGCTTGCGCCGATGCTCGTCATGTCGGGGCCGACCTTGCCGCCGGCGCCGCCGATGGCGTGGCAGGTCATGCACGCGAGTTCGGCGCGGCGATAAATGCGCTCGCCGCGCGCCGCGTCGCCCTTGGCAAGTGCTTCCTGCGCCAGCGCCTGAAGTTCGGCGGGCGAAAGTTGTTTGTCGGAAACGGTCAACCCCGCGAGCTGCATGAGCACCTGCACGAGCGCCTGGTTCTGATTGCCCTCGCGCGCGGGACGCAGGCCGGCCT
>DATDFH010000448.1:0-10320 GCA_036522715.1 Verrucomicrobiia bacterium | reverse complement strand
CCGGTTCCGTCCAGACTTTCTGCCGTGAATCGAAGGAGCCGCTGACCACCGCCGTCTTGATTCGCGGATCGAGCGCCGCGGCGTGCAGCGCGATCAATCCACCTTCGCCGTAACCGATCACGCCGATTGCGGCTCCTCCGGCCGGTGCCCCGAACAAATCTACCGCTGCGAACACCTTCTGCGCCTCGTAGCCGATGGGATTGCGGCCCAGTTCGTACGCCATGCGCCAGATCCATTCGCGATGCGGCAGATTCGTCCAGCGATTGACCGTCGTGCTGCCCGAGAACGTATCCTCGCGACTCAAGAGCACCGGCACGAGCACGCGGCAGCCGTGTTCGGCGAGCCGCCGGGCGAACTGGCTCTCCGGCTGGATTCCCGGCGCGAGGCCGCAGAGCTGTTCCGGGGTTTGGTCAGCATCGGGCAGCGCGATGATACTCGCGATCGCGTTGCCTTTCGGCTCGAGCAACAATCCCTCGCCATTCACTCCTTCGAACACCGGCCAACGGACGGCGTGGACGACGTATTTGTCCGTCTCCGCGACCTTCGACGGCGTCGCGGTTCCGCCGACGAACTCGAATTGCGTCGCGACCACGCGCTTGTCCACCGCGCCGATGAACTTGCGCAGATGCTCGCGGTTGGCTGCGACGGATTTCTCGTAAGCTTCCGGCGAAGTGAAATCGCGTTTCCAAAACTCCGCGCGCTTCGCGACGGATGCCTCCAGTTCGCGGTCGAGGAATCGGTCGATGCCCGCGACCATCTGCGCGGAGAGATCGCCGGTGAGCGTGAGCGATTGTGTGCCGGGCAGCGTGTCGGCTGCGAACAGCGGCGTGACAAGCGTGGCCAACAGCGTGGCGAGTGCCATCGCACATCTGGAAGAATTGGAGCAGCGCATTGGGCGAGATTAGGACGTCAGGCCGGCACGCACAAGCGGCGGAATGCAGCCCAAGATTGCCTGGCGGATTCGGCGCGCTTGGAGGCTCCAGCCACTCAAGGCGCGGCGGTTGCCTTCAACGGTTCGGGTGTGAAACCGAACACCGACACATCCAACGGCCCGCTCTTCCCGTTGACCCCAAACCCCAACGAATTAACCGCTGGGGAATCTGCTCCACCGACGACAATGATGCCGAACCCGAGCTTCGTGAAGTTCAGCGACAACGACTCGGTCGGCCGGTCGCTGCCAGCGGCGGCGCTCCATTGAATCGAGTCCACGAAGACGCTCTCCAGCTTGACTCGAAGATACTCAATCGGCTTTTCGCCGGCCTTGCGGACGGTGAGGACACCTTCGGGAATGTGCTTGCCGCTCGCGCAGTGGAGTTGCAGCGCCGCAGACGCTTTGTCGGCCGACCTCGTGAACGTGAAGTCCTGCAGGGAAACTTTGCCGGCTCCGTGGCCGCCGGTGGACGCGCCGCCTGCGGACACGCCAAAGGAATAGCCGGGGAGATCGATCCATCGAGCCGGCGCTGCTCCCTCAGTGTTCACCGAGAACGGCTGACACGAGACGAGCGAGAGTGAAACGAGTTCGATCGAAACCCCCGGCGTCGGCGGAAACACGATTGAATCGGACCGCCGGACGACGGTGTCCGCGCCCGAGTCGAACCCGCCAAACCGGATCACGCCGTCGAACTGTTCCGAACCGGGATTGAAGAAGCCGGCCGGGATCGGATCAGGTATGAGCGGGTTGTGCGACACGGGGTTGTTGTTCGCGAAACTCACCGCGGCGCGGATCATGTCAACGTCCGTCGCGTCCTTGTCCCAGACCGACCCGAGCGTGCTGCCGCGGCTGACGTGCCGGCCCGCGCGCGGATCGTAAGTGCGCTGCGCCGGAGGCTCGGCCGGCGGCGGAATCGGCGGTCGCGGCGGATTCCCCGGGCCGAAGCCGAACCACGTCGCGCCCGGCGACACGGGCGGCTCGGCGTAGTGCGCGTTCTCCGGATCGAAGCGCATCCCGTCGAAAAGATACGGATTGCCGATGGCCGTGCCGGCGAGCGGCAGGCCGCCGCCGTCGAAGACCGAAGGCGTGCCGAAGTCGTGATAGAGATATTGCTCGGCGGGCTGGCCGAACTGGCTGGTGACCTTGATGACGGTGCCGAGGTCGTCGGGGTGGAAAAAATAATTCATGCCGTTGCGCTGCATCTGCACGAGCGAGCAGAAGACCACTTCGGAATCGTCGTTGTCCACGGGCCCGGCATAGACGTACGTCGCCTTGGTGCTGTCGGTCCCGTCCTGCTCCTCGATGACGCGCCCGCCGTCGTAGTAGAAGCGCGTGATGGCGCCGTTGACGTTCTTCTCGGTGCGGCGGCCCAGGCAATCGTGGCGATACGTAACGGTGGTGGCGTTCGAGGAGTTGAAGTAACCCACCACCTGCCCGCGATAGTCGTACATGAACTGCCGCGAATTGTTGGCGAACGCCAACAGGTCGCCGTTGTTGTTGTAGATGCGGGAGACGAACTCGTACGGCGTGAGCGTGTACTGGTTCATCTGCGAATCACCCGGCGTGGGCAGGGTGGGATTCATCTGGTAGAAGCCGGGGTCCATCGCGCCCGTGACCTGAACGCGATTGCCCGCGCCGTCGTAGGCGTAACCCGATTGCGCCAGCGGCGGCGAGGTGTTGTTTGTCGCAAGGCGGTTCGCGCCGTCGTAGCCGTAGGAATGCGCGTAGCCCGGCTCGAAGGACTGGAGGCGGTTGCGGTCGCCGTCCCATTGGTAGAGCCGCTGATCGAGCGTCAGGCTCATCGGCACGTTGATGAGGTTCATCGTCCGCGGCCAGCGATTGTCGAAGTAGCCCAGGTCGAGCCTCGTGGCGTTGCCGTAATCCACGCGCTCGACCGTCGGGCCTTGGAACGAGCGCGCGGCCGCGCTGGTGATCGGGCTGAACAACGTGTCCTGCACGCTCGCGCTGGCGGCGCGGTTCAACGCGTCGTAAGCCACGCGCACGATTCGGCCGCCGGGATACATGAAGTTCGTGCGATTGCCCATCGCGTCGAACTGCGCGGTGGTCGCGCGCACCGGGCCGGCACCGAGTTGCTGGGTTTCGAGAATGCAGTTGCCCAGCGAATCGTAGGCGCGCGTCACCAACGAGTCTTCGTCCTGCGCGCGCACGAGGCGCGAAAGGCCGTCGTAGCGATACGACTCGTTGGTCGCGCCGCCGAAGCCGCCGGCGAGGGAGACGCTGCGATTGGTGAGCCGGCTCAACGAGTCGTAACGGTTGTTGATCGTGTTGCCGGAGGCGTCGGCGGTCACGATGACGTTGTCGTGCGCGTCATAAATGTAGCGCTGCACCGTGAGGTCGGGCAGCGCGTTGGTGACGCGGCGGTCCAGCGAGTCGTAGCGATAGATGTTCGTCGAGCCGCGGTCGTCACCCGAACCGATGAGCCGCGAGCTGCGGTCGTAGGCCCAACTCGAAACGATGTCGGCGGCTTCGAGGGGGTTCGCGCCGTTGCCGTTCATGTCGCGCGCGGTTTGCACGAGGCGGTCCAGACCATCGTAAACGTAGCGCGACTCGATGTTCCGGCCGTCGAGGTGACGAATGAGATTGCCGCGCGAATCGTAGGTGTAAGTGTCGGCGATGCCCACGCTGTCGAGCCGGTGGATCTGGCGGTCAAGATTGTCGTAGGTATAGACCTGCGTGAACGTCCGGTCCGGCGCGCCGAGATCGGAGCGGTCGGTGGCAACGGTGTTGATGAGATTGCCGTTGGGGTCGTAGGTGTAAATGACGCGGTTGGTCTTGGCATCGGTGCGGCTTGCGAGGCGGTTGAGCGAATCGTACGCGCAGGTGGCGGTGTTGCCGCGGTCGTCGGTGGCGGATTTGGGCCGCCCGGTGTCGGTGTAAACATACACGCTCGTGCGCGCGCCATCGTCGAGGGGGAGTTGCGTGGTCAAGTCGAAGAACGAGACATCGGTGCGGATGCGGCGATCCATCGCGTCATAGCTGCAACGCGTCTCGCCCAGACGGATGTTGCCCGCGCTTCCGGCCACGTCGTCCGTCTCGCCGTCGGTGCGCGAGGAAATCAGGTTCCCATTCGCGTCGTAGGTGTGGGTGACGACGTTGCCCATCGGGTCGGTCTGCGAAATCCGCCGGTCGTAGCCGTCGTAGGCGTAGATCGTGGTGCGCGCGCCGGACTCGATGCCACTGCTGTTGGTGCACAGGTTGCCGTTGGCGTCGTAATCGCAGCGCGTCGTGGATTGGTTCGTCGTGCCGGGCGCGGCGATCTGCGCGAAACGCAGATCACGCTCGTCGTAGGTGAAGACGGTTTGATTGTTGGTGTCGCCGCCGGCCATCGCCTCGCCGGCGCGCACGCGGATGAGATTGCCGTTGGCGTCGTAGGTGTAGCCGGTGACGACGTTGGCGGTGATCGAAACCTCCTGCGTCACGGTGAGGAGACGGTTGAGGACATCGAAGCCAAACGCAGTCGCCAGCGGCGAGCCGGGCTGGAGCACGCCGAGGTCGTTGCGGTCCTCGACATCGCGGCGGACGAGCTTGCCATTGGCGTCGTAAATGTATTCGGTTTTGTAGCGGATGCCGGAGGTGTTGGTGAACTCGGGCGTCTGCACGCGGACGAGTTCGTTGAGCGCATTGAAATCGAACAGGCTGTCATTCCCGCGCGGGTCCACGCGGCGGATCACGCGGCCGGGCGCGTCGTATTCGTAGCGGGTGGTGGCCTGGTTGGTGGCGGTGTCGAAGACGACACTTTGCAGGTAACCGTTGGACGCGCCGGTCGTGGAGTAAGTGAACTCGTCACGCTGGCGGTGGCCGCTGCCGTTGTCGGGCCACACGTGCGCGGTCAACTGGCCGTACGCGTTGTATTCCCAATCGTCGCTGATGGACGGAATGCGGTGAATGGCGTTCGTGCGATTGCCGTGCGCGTCGTAGCTGTAAGTGGTGGTATTGCCGCGCGGGTCAATCAACTTGATCGGATTGCAAGACACGAGGCTGAGCGGGATGATCTCAATTGGAACCAGCGGCCGTGGAGGCGGCGTCGAAGTCAGCGACAACGGGATTATCTCGATGGGAACCTGCACCGTGCCGAACCGGGGATCGTGTTCGACGTAAGTCGTCAGTTGCGGTTGAGCCGCGCCGCGCGGACCCGGCAGCCGGCGCACCACGCGCGGATTGGCGCGCGCCAGTCGCGGCCCGTCGGGGTTGAGCGCCAGCTCGAAGGTCCACAACGTCTGGTCGTCGCTGGGATCCACGTACGTCGTCAGGAGATTGTCCGCGTTCCAACTGTACCGCGACTCGAAGTAATCGGGATCGCTTGGGCGCAACTTGCCCGTGGGCCGGTTGGCCACGTCCGTCGTCGTCACGCCCGGTGTCGCGCGGCCGGTGAAGTCTTGCTGGCGCACGACGCGGTTGCGCGAGTCGGAGTAATACTCATGCACGTTGCCGACGCGGTCGTTGACGATGGCGCGCAGTGCGGCGAACTGGTTGGTCGGGTGCGGCGTCTGCGGCAGGTAGGCGAAGGCGAGCAGGTCATTGGACGCGCCGCGCTGCTGGTAAAGGACGCGGTCGAAGTTCGCGTCGGTCGGCGCGAGGTTCGTCGCGAAATAATTTCGCAACCACGTCTGGCCTTTCGGATCGGTGACGGTGAGCAGGTTGTGATTGAGGCGCGGGTCGATGAAACCTTGCGTGTAGGTGTAGCGGTTGGTTTTGCCGCCGGGGAAATCGTTGCCCGTCGGCGTGCCCGTCACGGCGGGCGTCACCGCGGCCCTCAAGTCGCCGAACGCGCCGTCGGGATCGCCGTTGGTGTAGTAGAGGTAGCGCACCTGCCGGCCCGCGAAGTCGGTCACGGTGTCGATGAACCCATCGGCGTTGTAGGCGACCTGATTGGTGCGGCTCAGCGAATCGACGACGCGCACGAGCCGGTCGAGGCCGTCGTAGGCGAAGGTCATCTGGTTGCTGTTGCGGTCCACCATGCGGCTGATCTTCCCCGAAGCCGGGCCGCCGAACGGATTGAACTCCCACCGCCCGGTGTCGGCCCACGTCAGGATGAACATCCCGTTGGTCGCCACCGCGCCTTCCGCAGGCACGCCGTCGGCGGCGTAGGTGAAGTTGGTGCGCAGGAAGAGCAGGTCGCTGCGCGCGTTGCCGTCAACGAGGACGACGTTCGTGCCCGCCTGCTGCGCGCAGATGTTGTAGGAGAAATCCCAACCGTTGCCTAGGGCGGTGTTGGGGCCGAGCCGCGAGCGGTAATGCCGCTTCCAGATGAAATCCAACCCGCGCGCCGGAATGTGCAGATCGGTCTGCTGATGGTGAACCTCGCCGAGATCAACCTGCACAAACACGTCGAAGAACGAGTCGATCATTGGCGGTGGCGCGGGATTGAGCGGACGGTGGCCGGGCAGGGTGGGCGGCGGACGCCACGGCTCGAAATGCGGCAGGTTCGCCAGCGGATCGACCGTCAGCCCGTATTCGAGCCGGGAGACGACTTGCGTCTGCGCGTTGAGCACCTCGACGTGATACGTGCCCGGCGGCAGCGGCGGCACGGGAATGCAGACGATCGTGTTGTTGCTCAGGAGGACGAGGTTGGTGATGAGCTGGCCGTTGATGCGGATGATGTCGTTGCTCGTGAAGCATTGGCCGACGAGATACAGGTTGCCCGTGCCGCCGTTGGTGACGAAGGCCGGCTCGACGCTGCGGAGTTCCTGCACCGGCTTGAGCACGCGATAATAGAACTGCGTCGCGAGTCGGAAGCGCGCCAGCGGATCGGTCCACGTCGGGAAGTTGGAATCGACCTGCACCGAATCAATCGTTGTCCACGGCGTGTTCGTCAGGAGGTTGCTGCGCACCTGCACGCGGACGCTCGCGCCTGCGTAAATCTGGAAGGTCGCCAGATCGAGCAGCGGATTGTCGTTGGTACGCGAGACGCCGACCGGGAAGTCCTGCGCCGCGGCGTCGGGGACGGCGGCTGCGAATGCGCCGCCGCCGACGACGCCGGCGATGAGTGTGGGAAGGAACCGCGCGCGGATGAAGCGTGTTGCGTTCATGACGGCCTTTCAGGCGGATGCCAAGGTTGACCGTTCCGGAAACGAACTGGTCCTGCTGGGAAGGCAGAATCAACCGGAATCGAGTCGGTTGTTCAGGCGGACGAAGGCGACGCTGCGCGCGTCACGAAGCGAATGCAAGCCTGCAATTACAGGCACCCGCTTGACCGATGCGCTTGCTGCGGGGATGCTCTGCGAGTTTGAAGACACCACGACTGACCGCCGCCCTCCTGTTCGCGGCCGCCTGTCTCGCCAGCGCTCTGATTTCCCGCGGCGTCGCCGACCAGATCATCTACGACGACGCCCGGCGCAACGGCTGGCAGGATTACGGTTGGGCCACGCTTAACTATACCAACACCTCGCCGGTTCACAGCGGCAGCAACTCCATCAGCGTCACCGCCGGACCGTACGAGGCCGTTTACGTGCACCACTCGGTCTTCAACACCGCCGCTTACACGAACCTGACCTTTTGGATTCACGGCGGCACCAACGGTGGGCAGAGTTTGAAGGTGCAGGCCGTCACCAACGGCGGCGTCATGGCGCAGCAGTTCAATCTCCCCGTGCTCACCACCAACTGGCAGCAGATCGCCGTGCCGCTCTCCTCGCTCGGCGCCGCCAATCGCACCGACGTGGACGGCTTCTGGATCGAGAACCGCAACGGCACGAACATCCCGACGTTCTACGTCGATGACTGGAGCCTCGTCGCCGTCCCGCCTCCTGATGTCGTCAGCATCAGCGTGAATGCCGGCCAGGTCGTGCGCACGGTTGACCCGCGCTTCTTCGGCCTCAACGCCGTGATCTGGGACGACAATTTCGACAGCGCGAACACCGTTTCCCTGTTGAAGGAACTCGACAACCGCCTCCTCCGCTTCCCCGGCGGCTCGCTCTCCGACGAATATCATTGGACCACCGGCAAGAGCGGCACGAACACCTTCACGTGGGCGACTTCGTTCTCCAACTTCCTGCATGTCGCCACCAACACCCGCGCGCACGTGTTCATCACCGTCAACTACGGCTCCGGCACTCCGGCCGAGGCTGCGGCTTGGGTGCGCCACGCGAACGTCACGAACAACCTCGGCTTCAAGTATTGGGAAGTCGGCAACGAAAACTACGGCACCTGGGAGACCGACACCAACGCGCGCCCGAACGACGCGTGGACCTACGCCAACCGTTTCACGAACTACTACGCGCAAATGAAGGCCGCCGATCCCACCATCAAGGTCGGCGCGGTCATCATCAACGGCGAGGACAGCTACGCCAACTTCACCGATCATCCCGCGACCAACTCCCGCACGCTCGCCGTGCACAACGGCTGGACGCCCGTGCTCCTGTCGCGCCTCAAGACGCTCGGCGTCACGCCCGACTTCGCCATTTACCATCGCTACGAGCAAGGCCCCGGCGCGGAGAACGACGCCGCCTTGTTGCAATCCGCCGGCGACTGGACCAATGACGCCGCCGGGCTGCGCCTTCAGTTGAGCGATTACCTCGGCGCCGCCGCGACCAACGTCGAACTCGTCGTCACCGAAAACAATTCCGTCTATACGACGCCGGGCAAACAGACCACGAGCCTCGTCAACGGCCTCTATCTCGCCGACAGCGTTGGGCAGGTCCTGCAGACCGAGTTCAACGCGCTCGTCTGGTGGGACCTCCGCAACAGCCAGGACCTCGGCAACAACAACTCCGCCGCCCTCTACGGCTGGCGCAACTACGGCGACTACGGAATCCTCGACGGCAGCGGCCAGATCGCGCCGACCAATCGCTACCCGACCTCCTACGTCGCCAAGCTGCTGAAGTATTTCGCGCGCGGCGGCGATCGCGTTGTGCGTGCCACGACCGATTCGGTTTACCTCTCGGCTTACGCCGTCCGGCGCACCAACGGCTTCCTCACGCTCCTCGTCATCAACAAGACCCCGACCAACGCGCTCAACGCGAATATCTCCCTCGCCGGTTTCGGCTCCGTTTCCAACGCGCTCGTCTATTCCTACGGCATCCCGCAGGACGAGGCCGTGCGCACCAACAACCCCGCCGCCGCCGACCTCGCGCGCACCAACGTCGTCGTCTCCGGCACCAACGTGAACTACACCTTCGCGCCGTACTCCGTGACCGTGCTCGCGCTCACTGGCGGCCCCGTCGTGAATGTCCTGCCCGTGCAACTCCAGTCCAACGGCCAGTTCCGCCTCCAGGTCCAGAGCCTGCCCGATGTGCGCTACTCCCTCCAGCGCACCAGCAACTTCACCGCGTGGCCGGCGCTGACCACCAACACGCTCACCAACGAAACCTTCGACTGGTCGGACGCCACCTCCGCGGGCCGGAGCAACCTCTTCTACCGCGCGCAATGGGTGCCGTGATGTCGTAGCCGCCGAGGTAACGAGACGGACCACTTCAACTCGCGGAGGATTTCAGTTCCGCCTCCTCGCGTCGGCTGCTGCGAAGACCAGAGGTCAGCGGTGCAAGCCGTTGATCACCTCGTTGATCTTGTCACGGATGGTGCGCAGGTCATCCGCGGTGGGCGGGTCGTTGGGTTCCCAGACGAGAGTGCTGATCGCGTTGATGTTCTTTGCCGTGTCGGCAATCCCAGCGTCCAACGCGGCCTGCGTCACCTCACCCGGCGGGCCAATCGGCCCCGTCTCGCCTTGCTCGCCTTTGTCCCCTTTGTCACCGGGGTCGCCTTTGGGGATGGCGGTGATTTCGTCGTGCAGGCCGTTGAGTTGCTCGCGCATCTGCGCGGCATCGGCGAGCGTGTTTTCCTGCGGGAGGTTTGGATCGTAAGCCATAATTCAAATGCGGAATGTTGAATGCGGAATGCGGAGTGGCAGGGCGCGGCTCGGAACTATTCCGCATTCCGCACTCCGCATTCCGCGTTGGGTTCACGGCGCGACCGTCACCTTCGCCACGTCGGTCCAGTCGCCGGTGGGGACATTCCCGTCGAGGTAGCGCATGCGGTACTCGCGGACTTCCGGCGCGCTGGCGGAGAGCAGTGGACGGTTGTCCACATAAGGGCTGACCACCGGCGAGGCGAGGAACGCCCACGCGCCGCCGTTGACGCGGCTCTCGATATAGACCCCGGTGCGCCCGTACTTCTTGAACTTGATCTTCACACACTGGCAGGTCGGGCCTTGCTCGACCTTGAGGTTGAGAGTCGGCACGGGATGCGTGTCGGGCGATTCCTCGTCGCCCACCACCCGCATCTCGGTGGCGATGGCGTCCGTCATGCCGGCGGCATTCTTGATGTCCTTCACCAGTTTGAAGATGCGGTCGAGCGCGCCGGGAAAGACCGGCACGGTGGCCGGCAAGGGTGCCATCGCCGGCGGCAGCGGCGGCGCGGTGAACACCGGCAGCGCC
>DATDFH010000447.1:0-6425 GCA_036522715.1 Verrucomicrobiia bacterium | reverse complement strand
AGGACTGGCAGCAGGCGGCGATTGTCCGGCGCATGGCGCGCGACCTGAACTTTCCTGTGCGCATCCTCGTGGCGCCGACGGTCCGCGAACTCGACGGCCTTGCTTTGAGTTCGCGCAACCAATACCTGTCTGCGGACGAACGCCGGCAGGCCACGGTGCTTTTCCGCGCGCTGCAACATGCCCGTCAACGTGTGCGCCGCGGCGCCGTCGTCGCCGTCCGATTGAAAACGGAAATCGCGGAGTTGGTCGCCGCTCAGCCCGCCGCCCGGCTCGATTACGCCGAGTTCTTCGACGGCAACACGCTGGCACCGGTCGCCAAGGTGCAACCAGGCACGCATCTTGCGCTGGCGGTATTTGTCGGCAAAACACGGCTGATCGACAACGGGCGATTATAGTAGCGGACATTGCCCCTTTGCGTCTTTGGGCCTTTGCGTTAATCCTCCCCGGCGCGCATGAAGCAGTTCGACTTTCTCGTTCTCGGCAGCGGCATTGCGGGGCTGACCTTCGCCCTCAAGGTTGCGCCACGCGGACGGGTGGCGATTATCACCAAGAAAAACCGCGCCGACTCGAACACCAACTGGGCGCAGGGCGGCATCGCGGCCGTGACGAGCCGCGAGGACTCGGTGGAGATGCACGTGCGCGACACGCTCACGGCGGGCGCCGGCTTGTGCAAGGAGGCGATCGTGCGCACGATCATCAGCGAAGGGCCGGCGCGGATTCAGGAACTCATCGCGTTGGGCACACATTTCACCGAGCGCGAAGTCCCCAACTCGCACGGCGCGCGCGAACTCGACCTGACGAAGGAAGGCGGTCACTCCAAGCGCCGCGTCCTGCACGCCAGGGATGCCACCGGCGCCGAGATCGAGCGCGCGTTGCTCGAAGCCATCGCGCGCACTCCGAACATCGAGGTGTTCGAGAACCACCTAGCCATCGATTTCGTCACGACGCAGAAGCTCGGACGCGCTGGCACCAACCGCTGTGTCGGCGTCCATGTGCTCGACAACAAGACCGGCGAGGTGGAGACGTTTGCTGCACCGGTCACACTGCTGGCCACGGGCGGCTGCGGGAAAGTTTACCTCTACACAACCAACCCCGACATCGCGACCGGCGACGGCGTGGCGATGGCGTATCGCGCCGGCGCGGCCATTGCGAACATGGAGTTCATCCAGTTCCATCCCACGTGTCTGCATCACGCGAAAGAGCGAACATTGCTGATCACTGAGGCGGTGCGCGGCGAGGGTGGCTACCTCGTCGGCGCGGACAGCAAGCGGTTCATGCCGCGCTGCGACAAGCGTGGCGAACTGGCGCCGCGCGACGTCGTCGCCCGTGCGATTGACAACGAGATGAAGCGCACGGGCGCGGACAATGTGTGGCTCGATATTTCACACAAGCCGGCGGAATTCATCACCGCGCATTTTCCGACGATCTACGAACGCCTGCTCCGGTTGGGCATCGACATTACGAAGGAACCGATTCCCGTCGTGCCGGCGGCGCACTATCAGTGCGGTGGTGTCATGACGAACCTGGACGGGGAGACCGACGTCGCCGGCCTGTATGCCGTCGGCGAGGTCGCGTGCACCGGCTTGCACGGCGCGAACCGGCTCGCCAGCAACTCGCTGCTCGAAGCCCTTGTGTGCGCGCATCGCGCCGCGGTGAAGATCACCAGCGCGCCGTTGCCGCCGGTCGAGCGCGACATCCCGGCCTGGCAATCCGGGCACGCGACCAACCCGGATGAGATGGTGGTGGTCTCACACAACTGGGATGAAATCCGCCGGACGATGTGGGACTACGTCGGCATCGTGCGTACAACCAAGCGCCTTCAACGCGCGCGCAAGCGCATCGCCAATTTGCAGGAGGAAATCCACGAGTACTACTGGGACTTCATCGTGACAAGCGACCTGCTCGAACTGCGCAACATTGCCACGGTCGCGGAGTTGATCGTCGAGAGCGCGCTCCGCCGCCCGGAAAGCCGCGGTCTGCACTACAACCTCGATTTCCCGAACTCGGACCCGGCGTGGGCGCAGCGCGATACGGTGCTGCGGCGGGAGGGGAGTTGAGAATTGCAATTGGCCAATGGCGAATGGCAGATCGGTTTCACGACCGTCCGTGTCACTCGCCATTTCCAGTTGCCAGTTTGCAACCAGGCGGCGAACCCAAGCCAGGGGCGTGCCGCTTTGACTGGAGGGGCGAAGAAAGGCTTGAGTTTTCCGCGGTGGCGCGGTTACGGTGGTTCAGCGACGCGCGGTTAGCTCAGCGGTAGAGCATTCGCTTCACACGCGAAGGGTCGCAGGTTCAAACCCTGCACCGCGCACCATCCAAGACGGCCCCTGGCTTATGAAAATCGGCGGCACTGTCGGTGAAATACTTCGCACCAAAGGCGCGACCGTGTGGTCGATTCCTCCCACCACCACCGTCTTTGACGCGATCAAGTGCATGGCCGACCGCGACGTGGGGGCGCTTCCGGTCGTCGATGGCAATCAAGTGGTCGGCATCCTTTCCGAGCGCGACTATACGCGAAAGGTCGTCCTCCAGGGAAAGTCCTCCAAGCAGACGTCCGTCGGTGAAATCATGTCGCGCGACCCGCAAATCGCCACGCCCAATTCCACTGTCGAGGAGTGCATGGCGTTGATGACCCAGAAGCGCGTGCGGCATCTGCCCGTCGTGGCGGATGGGAAGCTCGTCGGCATCGTGTCGATCGGCGACTTGGTGAAGTGGACGATCTCGGCGCAGGACGCGGCGCTCAAGCAGATGGAGAATTACATCTCGGGCTCGTATTACGCCTGAGCCCTCGGCCGCGCGGCGTAACCGGTGAGCGCATTTTCTCGACGGCGTATCGACAGACGGCGCCACCTTCTTCCTCGGGGCATGGGTGCTGGCCGCCCGGCTTGACACGCCCCGGCGATTTACTGAGTGTGAGGCACACACACAAAGATGCACGCAACAGTATTTGTCACATGAAGAAATCCATTCGATCCATCGCAAGTTCCCTCATCGCGGCCGGGTTGTTCGCCGGTTGCGCCACCACGGAGTATTCCGGCAGTGAGACCGGCTTCGTCAGCCTCTTCAACGGCAAGGATCTCACCGGCTGGACGCTCGTCGGCAAGAAGGGCGAGGGCTACGGCGTGAAGGACGGCGCGATCTATTGCGCGCGCGGCGGCGGTGGCAATCTGCTCACCGACAAGCAATACGCCAACTTCATCCTGCGCTTCGAGTTCAAGCTGGAGTCGGCGTCGAATAACGGCATCGGCCTCCGCGCACCGATGACCGACAAGTCGATTGCTTACGAAGGCATGGAGATTCAGATTCTCGGCTACGGATATGACAAGCCGCTGCGACCCGAACAGTATCACGGATCGGTTTACGATCTCGTGGCCGCAAATCGTGATCTGCTCAAACCGCCCAGCGAATGGAACAGCGAGGAGATCATTGCCGACGGCCGCCGCATCAAGGTCACGGTCAACGGCAAGCTCGCCGTCGATACCGACCTCAACGCCATCACCGACGCGGAGAAGCTTGCCAAGCACCCGGGCATGTTGCGCGAGCGCGGGCACGTCGGTTTCCTCGGGCACAATGACTACTGCGAGTTCCGCAACCTCCGCCTCAAAGAGCTGCCGGACACACGCCAGATCGGCAGCCCGCTGGCTCGCGAGAATTCGGCGCCAGCAGGTTTCAAATCGCTTTTCAACGGCGTTGACCTCGCGGGCTGGAAGGGTTTGCTGATGCGCCCAAACGACAACCCGTCCAAGCGCGCGGCGCTTTCGCCGGAGCAGCTCGCCGCCGAGCAGGCCAAGGCCGACGCGCAGATGCGGCAGGATTGGAAGGTCGAGAAGGGCGCCATCGTCTATCGCGGCAACAGCTTCGACAACCTCGTGAGCGCGCGCGATTACGCGAACTTTGAAATGTTCTGCGACTGGCGCATCGAGAAGGAGAGCGACAGCGGCCTCTATTTGCGCGGCGTGCCGCAGGTGCAGATCTGGGACACGCTCGCTGGCGAGAAGAACCAGGGCGGCTCCGGTGGCCTGTTCAACAACAAGAAGGCTGAGTCCAAGCCGCTCGTGCGCGCCGACCGACTGACGGGCGAGTGGAACCGCTTCCACATCGTCATGCTCGGCGACAAGGTGAGCGTCGAACTCAATGACCAGATGGTGGTGCGCAACACGCCGCTGGAAAATTATTGGGAGAAAGACAAGCCGCTTTACGAGTCCGGCCCGATCGAATTGCAGGCGCACCGCACGCCGGTGTGGTTCAAGAACATTTACGTCCGCGAACTGCCGAAGGCAGCGGCAACGGCGAAGTGATATGAGGGCTTCCCGTCGCCAGTTCCTCAAAACGTCCGCCGTCGCGGCCACGGGCACGGTGGCCTGGGGCGGCCTCCAGACCAGCGCCAGCGCGCGCCGCATTCTTGGCGCGAATGACCGGCTCAACATCGCCTGCGTCGGCACCGCCAACCGCGCCGCGGCGGACATCGCAGGCGTGAAGGGCGAGAACATTGTCGCGCTCTGCGACGTGGATGAAACCTACCTCGGCTTGAAGGCGAATGAGTTTCCCGGCGCGAAGACGTACCGCGACTTCCGCCGGATGCTCGAACAGAAGGATATTGACGCCGTGGTCGTTGGCACGCCCGATCACACGCACGCCATTGTGGCCGCGGCGGCGCTGGATGGCGGGCGCCACGTTTATTGCGAGAAGCCGCTGACCCGCACGGTGTCCGAGACGCGCCGCCTCCGCGAACTGGCCAAACGCAAGGGCCTCGCGACGCAGATGGGCAACCAGATTCACGCGGGCGCCAACTACCGCCGCGTGGTCGAGGTTGTGCAGAGCGGCGCCATCGGCCCGGTGAAGGAAGTCCACGTCTGGTCGGGATCGACTTACGGGCACATCGAGTATCCGAAGGAGTTTCCCCCGATGCCGCCCGCAAATCTGGATTGGGACCTCTGGCACGGCCCGATGGCGGTCAAGCCGTATCATCCCGATTTCGTGCCGGCCAAGTGGCGCAACTGGTGGCATTACGGCGGCGGCTCGCTCGCGGACTTTGGCTGCCACTACATCGACCTTCCGCATTGGGCGCTCGATTTGCGCGTGCCGCTGACCATCGAGGCGATCAAAGGCCCCAAGCCGGACAAGGAGCGCCCCCCGACCGAACTGGCGGTGAAATACGAGTATCCCACCCGCGACGCGAAGCCGCCGGTCACACTGTTCTGGTATCAGGGCGGTGGACACGCGCCGCAACTGCCGGAAAAGTTCGAGAAGGAATTCCGCGCCGGCGTGCTGTTTGTCGGCGAGAAGGGAATGTTGCTCTCCGGCTACACGAAGTACCACTTGCTGCCCGAGGAAAGGTTCACCGGATTCGTCGCGCCCAAACCGTGGATCGCCGACTCGGCGGGCCACCACGAGGAATGGATTCGCGCGTGCAAGACCGGCAGCCCGACCCTGAGCAACTTCGACTACGCGGGCGCGCTGACCGAGGTCGTGTTGCTCGGCAACGTGGCGCACCGCGCGGGATGCAAGCTGGAGTGGGACGCCGCCAACCTCCGCGCGAAGAACTGCCGCGCCGCCGACGAGTTTCTCCAGCACCACTACCGCGAGGGCTGGAAGCTAACGTGAGGCTGCGGCGTCAGCCGCGGAAGATTTCCGCCGCGCGGAACTTCAGGCCCGGAAACGTGGGTGAGGTGACGATGCTGTTGGCGGAGTGAACCTTGACGGGTTTCTCGGCGTCGTCTTGCAGGCGGAAGATTTCAATCGTCTTCTTGCGCGGCTCGACGAGCCACAACTCGTTCACGCCGTGCGCAGCGTAGAGTTTTCGCTTGCTCGCCCGGTCGAGTTTCGCGGTCCTCGGTGAGAGGATCTCCACCACGAAGTCCGGCGAGCCTTCTGCACCAAGGTCCGTAAGAATGGAGGTGCGCTCCCGGCTCACGTAAAGCAGGTCCGGCTGAACGACGTTGTGCTCGCTCAAATAGACGTCGAGTGGGGCGAAGTAGAGGACGCCGGCAGCGTGCTTCTCCAAATGCTTCAAGAGGATGAAGCCCAGATTTCGCGAAACGTCCTGGTGGTCGCGATACGGTGCTGGAGCCATAAAGAGTTCCCCGTCGATCAACTGGTAGCGCCGCCCATCCTCGGGCATGGCGCGGTATTCTTCCGCCGTGATTTTGAGAGACTCGGCGATCGGCATGGCGTGAATCTAGGGTGGCGGTTGTGCGGCGTCAATTCGCCCGTCCCTGCCGCCAGCGGTCCAGCCCGACGGCGAGGATGATCACCAGGCCGATGATGATCTCCTGCATGTAGGTTGGCCAGCCCATCTGCTGCGAACCGTTGCGCAACACGGCCATGATGAGCGCACCGATGAGCGAGCCGAGCACGCTGCCGCTGCCGCCGCTCAAGCTCGCGCCGCCGATGACAACGGCGGCGATGGTGTCGAGTTCCACTCC
>DATDFH010000446.1:0-2352 GCA_036522715.1 Verrucomicrobiia bacterium | reverse complement strand
GACGATGTGGGGCCACAACGCCGATCATCTTGCCGAGATGCAGCGCACAGCGCGCAACGAGCAATACCTGCGAGGCGTGGAGTTGCCGCGCGACTGGCGCTACGAGGCGGATGCGGCGAACGCCGTCGCTGAAGCGGAGTTCATCGTGGTGGCTGTGCCGTCGAAAGCATTTCGCGAAGTGACCCAGTGCTTCGGAAAGTACAGCGGCGTGGTGGTCAGTGTGACCAAGGGCATCGAGTGCGACGGCGGTCTGACGATGTGCGGCATTCTCGAAAAGACCGCGCCGAAAGCGAAGCTCGCCGCGCTCTCCGGCCCGACGCTGGCGGCGGAGGTCGTGCGCGGTGTGCCGACGGCGTGCGTCGCAGCGAGCGCGGATGATGGCGTGGCGCAATTGGTGCAGGAGACGTTTCATCGGCCGACGTTTCGGGTGTACACGAGCGCCGACTTGCGCGGTGTGGAGTTGGGTGGCGCGCTCAAGAATGTGATCGCCATTGCAGCTGGCGCCTGTGACGGGATGGGCTTTGGTGACAACTCGAAGGCGAGCCTCGTGACGCGTGGCATTGTCGAGATGCGCCGGCTGGGCGTGGCCGACGGCGCGCAGGCGGAGACGTTTTCCGGATTGAGCGGCCTCGGCGACCTGACCGTGACGTGCTTTTCAAAGTTGAGCCGCAACCGCACGCTTGGCGAGCGGCTTGGCCGCGGGGAAAAACTCTCCGACATCCTCACGACCACCGTGACCGTGGCTGAGGGCTATCCCACCGCGCGCTCGGCCTACCGGTTGGCGCGCAAGCTGGACGTTTACACGCCGATCATCGACGAGGTCCATGCGATGCTGCACGAAGGGAAAAATCCCAAGCAGGCGTTGCGAGATTTGATTACGCGGGAGTCGAAGGCGGAGGATTGAAGACGTAAGCAGTAAGAGGTGATGCGTAATCCGAATCGTGGATTGGCCATCGCTTAACCTTTCGCCGCTTCACGGATCGACTTCATCAAGTCCGCGTAGGTCTCCAGTGCCTTCAACTGCGGGAAGTCGCGCTTTACGTTGTCAGGCGCCAGGAAGAGGAAGCCCACGTTCGCTTCGAGGAGCATCGCCGTATCGTTGTAAGCATCGCCGGCGGAGATGACGAAGTAGTTGAGGCTCTTGAGCGCAGCGACCGATTTCTTTTTCTGGTCGGGCTGACGGAGCTGGTAGTTGACGATGCGGTCGCTCTCGACGACGAGCCGGTGGCAGAAGAGCGTGGGCCATTCGAGCTGGCGCATCAACGGCTGCGCGAATTGCTCAAAGGTGTCCGAGAGGATGATGGTCTGGAAACTGCCGCGCAGTTCGCGCAGGAATTCCAGCGCGCCGGGCAGGGGACGCAACGTGCCGATGACCGCCTGGATGTCGGAGAGCTTGAGACCGTGCTGGTCGAGGATGTTGAGCCGCGCCTTCATCAGCTTGTCGTAGTCCGGCTCGTCGCGCGTGGTGCGGCGCAGTTCCTTGATGCCGGTCTTCTCGGAGACGGCGATCCAGATCTCCGGCACGAGCACGCCTTCGAGGTCCAACGTCACGATTGTCTGCTTCATGGGGCGCGGATGCTTGCAATCGTGCGCGGATTTGTCGAGCCGCGGTTTCGGCGCGTGGGAACGGACTGGCGGCTCAACCCATCTTCTTCGCGAACGCGTCCGCGCGCTTCTTCATTTCATCCGGCGGCACATCCTCGACGTGCGTGGCGATGGTCCACACGTGGCCGAAGGGATCGGTCAGCGTGGCGCTGCGGTCGCCGTAGAACTGGTTCTCCAGCGGCTTTTGCACGATGGCGCCGGCAGCAACGGCCCGCTTGAACACCGCGTCCACGTCCGCCATGTAGAGCAGGATGCTTACGGGCGTGCCGCCGAGCGCATGTGGACTGCGGAAGCCCATGTTCGGGAACTCGTCGGCAAGCATGACGTGCGAATCGCCAAACTTGAGTTCTGCGTGGCCGACGCTTCCGCCGGGGCCGCCCATCCGCAGCAACTCGGTTGCGCCGAACGCGCTCTTGTAAAACTCGATCGCCTTGGCCGCGCCCTTGATGATCAGGTACGGCGTCACACTGTGATAGCCTTCAGGAATTGGTTGAACAGGCATGGTGGTTTCTCGGTTAACGGTTTGGTTTAGATTCGCTCACGAAGACGTTCGTTGGCAACTTCGCGGTCAAAGCGTGGTTCACCGCAGGTACGGCCGGATGATTCTCTCCCAGATCGCGTAGCCTTTCGGATTCATGTGCAGGCGGTCGGCCACATAGATGTCGGGCAACGGCTTGCCGTCCTTCCCGAGCATGGACGGGTGGACGTCGATGTATTCCACGTGCCGCGTCCAGAAGCAGTAGTCCT
>DATDFH010000445.1:0-5839 GCA_036522715.1 Verrucomicrobiia bacterium | reverse complement strand
GACGGCACGCCGTGCGTGGCCCAGCGCGTGTGGCCAATGCCGAGTTCACCCGCGACGGGTTGCGCTTCGAGCAGATGGGCGAGTCCGTCGTCGATGCGGCCCTGTTTCTTGCGGAGAGTCAGTTTGCCATCGCGGAGCAGGGCGACGCCGGCGCTGTCGTAGCCGCGGTATTCGAGCCGGCGCAATCCTTCGAGGAGGATGGGCGCCGCGGCGCGTTTGCCGGTGAATCCGATGATGCCGCACATGATGGATGGGGTGCGTGCGCGTTACCGCTTGCACGCAAATTGCGGCGCACAGTATAAACGGCCAGAAGACTCCGCAAGCGCTGTTATGACGACGAAATTTCGCCGCAAGGCTCCCAATGTCGGAAATGTCCTCGCCGTGATCATGGGCGGCGGGCAGGGCACGCGACTGTTCCCGCTCACGAAGGAACGCTCCAAACCGGCCGTGCCGCTCGCGGGGAAGTACCGCCTCGTTGATATCCCGATTTCCAATTGCATCAACTCTGGCATCCGCCGCAGTTACGTGCTCACGCAATTCAACTCCGCCTCGCTGCACCGGCACATCTCGCAGAGTTACAAGTTCGACCACTTCGCGGGCGGGTTCGTCGAGATCCTTGCGGCCGAACAGACCTTCACCGACACGTCGTGGTATCAGGGCACGGCCGACGCGGTGCGCAAGAACCTCACGCACTTCCTGAACAACGATTTTGAATACCTGCTGATCCTCAGCGGCGACCAGCTTTACCGGATGGATTTCCGCCAGGTGATCGCGCAGCACGTGGAGACCGATGCGGACGTGACCATCGCCACGCTGCCCGTCAGCCGGCGCGATGCTCCGTCGCTGGGTATCATGCAGATCAACGACGAGCGCCGCATCACGCGCTTCGAGGAAAAGCCGAAGGACCCCGCGGTGCTCGACACGCTGAAGATCGACCGCGCGAGTTACGGAAAGCTGGGCATCAAGGCCGACGAGGATTTGTTCCTCGCCTCGATGGGCATCTACGTCTTCAACCGTGACATCATCATCAAGCTGCTCGACAACACTTTCACCGATTTCGGCAAGCACATCATCCCCGGCGCGATCAAGACGCACCGCGTTTTTTCCTATGTCTATCAAGGCTACTGGGAGGACATCGGGACCATCCGCAGTTTTTTCGAGGCGAACCTCGACGTGACCAGCGAACTGCCGCGGTTCAACTTCTTCGACATGAGCGCTCCGATCTTTTCACGCCCGCGCTTCCTGCCCGCCAGCAAGATCAATGGTGCCGCGTTCGACCACGCGGTGATTTCCGACGGCTGCATTCTCACCCGCTGCCAGATCAGCTTCAGTATCGTGGGCCTGCGCAGCATCATCGATGAAGGCACCCGCCTGCAACGGGTCGTTTACATGGGCAACGACTATTACGAGAGCGAGGTTTCAATTCAGGAGCACCAGGCCAGCGGCCAGCCGCGCATCGGCATCGGCAAGAACACGCGCATCGAAAACGCCATCGTCGATAAGAACGCCCGCATCGGTAACAACTGTGTCATCTCGCCCGCAGGCAAACCCGACAACGTGGATCATCCCCTCTACTTCGTGCGCGACGGCGTGGTGGTCATCCCGAAGAACGGGACCATTCCGGACGGGACCGTAATCTAAACTGCTGCGCCGATCCGCACCGCGAGCCAAGCGATCAACAGCAGCCACAACGCGACGGCGGGTTGCTCGTCCTCGAGTCTTCCCGGAATGACTTTCACGAGCCCCGGAGTGGCCAGCAATTGCGCCAGTGCGCCAACGAGGATTGCGATGAGCATCCTGAACAACGCCGCCGTTGGCTTGACGGGGCTCAGCCCGTCGGCGGAAACCTGCAGCAGCAGACCCGCGCTCAAGCCGAACACCGCACTGCTTAGGGCCAGAACCCGGTAGCCCTTCGCGCCCGGTCGATTGCGCAACCAACTGCCGGCGATCCCACGACTGCCGACGAGCAATGCGAACGCCCCCAAATCGACCGGTGCGAAGACTCGGAACTTTACGGGATAGAAACAAACCGCGAGGGTCGCGAAGAGCACCAGTCCCGCGGGAAGTCCCTGTTGCAAGTGCCGCCGGATGCACAATTGGGCCAGCGCCGCTCCCGCCGCAAGTCCGTGCACTCCTGTGGTCAAACCTCCCACAATGAGGTCCGCGACGGCCACGGCCAGCGTCAACGCGGCGAGCGTCCAACTTGCCGTTGTTGGCCAGCGCCGGTTCATTCGTGCGAGCGCGGTGCTTCCTTCGCAGGGCCGACCAGCACGACGAATTCGCCCCTGGGGGAACGCGATTTCGCGATTGCCAGAAGTTCCACGGGCTTGCCACGCAGGAACTCTTCGAACTTCTTGGTCAATTCGCGCGCGAGCACAATGTGGCGGTCGGGCATGATCTCCGACAGTTCGCCCAGCAGCTTCTCGATGCGGAAAGGCGACTCGTAAAGCACAAGCGTCCCCGGCAGCGCGCGCGCGGCTTCGAGTTGCTTGCGTCGCTGCCCTGACTTGTGCGGCAGAAAGCCGATGAAATGAAACTCGTCCGTCGGCAATCCGCTCGCCGTGAGCGCCGCGATCAGCGCGCACGCGCCGGGCACTGATTCGACTCGGAGGCCGGCGTTTAGCGCGGCGCGCACAACACGTTCGCCCGGATCGCTGATGCCGGGCGTGCCCGCGTCGGTGACCAACGCAACCTTTTCGCCACGCTTGAGCCGACCGATGATTTCCTCGCTCCGCTTCGCCTCGTTGAATTGGAAGTAACTCAGGAGGGGCCTGTTGATCTCGAAGTGTCGGAGCAGTTGCCCTGTGTGCCGCGTATCTTCCGCCGCGATCACATCGCACTCGCGCAGCACCCGCAGTGCACGCAAAGTTATGTCCTCCAGGTTCCCAATCGGCGTCGCGACGAGATAAAGCGTGCCGGCTTGAAGCGGCGGCGGTGTTTTGTTTTCGGCGCTCACGCTGTGATTCGTTCCTCGCCTGCGTAAATGTTCATCGACTCGCCGCGCACGAAGCCCACGAGCGTCTGTCCGCTCTCTCTCGCGAACTCGACCGCGAGGCTCGACGGTGCCGACACCGCCGCGACGACAGGCACGCGGGCCGCCAGCGCCTTCTGCATGATCTCGAAGGAGGTGCGCCCACTGACCATCAAAACGTGACGCTCGAACGGCAGCAACTCGCGCAGAATGCCGTGGCCGATCACCTTGTCCACCGCGTTGTGCCGGCCGACATCCTCGCGCAGCACGATAAGGTTGCCATCGGGGTCAAAGATGCCCGCGGCGTGCAGGCCACCGGTTTGCTCGAAGGTCGCTTGCACCGCGCGCAGCTTTGCCGGCAGGCCAAGCAGCATCTTCGGGGCGATCGTGAACCGCGCCTCTACCGGCGGAAAATGCTGATGGACGCTCTCGATCGACGCCTTGCCGCACAGCCCGCAACTCGACGAGGCGAAAACGTGGCGCGTAAGTTGGTCGAAGTCGACGGCGACGTTCGGTGCGAGAAATACGTTGACCACATTGCGCAACTCGGCCGCCTCGCCCTGCGTGCAGTGGGCGATCTCCGTCACGTCGGCGCGCCGGCGGATCAAACCCTCGGTGAGCAGAAAGCCCGCGGCCAGTTCGTCATCGTGGCCGGGCGTGCGCATCGTCACCGCAACGCTCCGGCCGCGCACGCGAATTTCCAGTGGTTCCTCACGGGCGACGGAATCGAATTCGCCGTGAAACTCGCCGTCACGCCAGCGCTTAAGTTCCACCGCGGCGGCCTCGGCGTGCGCGTCGATGTGCTGCCGGCGTCTCGTCGGCAGTTCACTTTTCGTCGTTCGCTTGCTCACGGAGAATTGGATGGAACTGCCGGCGAGACGCCGGCAGAGCATTGTCGCTACCACGCGAAGTTAAAACTGATGCTCAACCGTTCGCCTCGCACCGGGTTGGCGGCGACTTCGTGCCGCAACCAACTCTCGAACAGCGTTACGCGTCCCGCGACAGCCGGATAGGCGATGTGATGGCGCTGTTCGGGTGCGCAATCCGCGCGGCGCGGCGGTGTCGCCATGAATTTGCCCAACCGCGGGTCCTCGAACTTCAGCCCGGCGCAGCCGCGCGGCGTCTTCACGTAATACGTGCCGCTAATCACTGAAAGCGGATGCAGGTGCAAGCCGTGCGCGGTGCCGCGCGGCATGATGTTCACCCAGCAATCGGTGAGCGCTAGTTCGCGGTCGCGCAGATCCCATTCGAGCGCACGCGCGTAGGCGTTGGCGTGCCGGAGGAGGTGCCGCTCCAGTTCCATGAACGTTGACGAAAACTTGTGCAGTTTGTCCAGCGAGCCGTATGACGTGTAGCCGCCAGGGTAATTCTTCTTTGACCAGCGCTGGCCGGCCGGATCGTTGTCGCGGATCAGGTAACTTTCCTTGAGCAACTCCGCGTTGAATCGCGCGCCGCGCGCGCGAAGCAACGGCGCGCGGTAAATCAACGTCGGAAACCAGGCCTGAACGGACATGCGCCGATTGTGCGCGGCCAACAGGCGCGAGCCAAGCCTTTCGCGGCGGGCCAGAAACGCGTTGAGCTTTTGGACGCGGCGCGGTAAACCTTCGCCCGGATTCGGTCAACGACTCACTGGCTATGAACAAATACATCGCGGAACTCATCGGCACGTTCTTCCTCGTTCTCACGATCGGTTGCACCGTCATCGGCGGCGTGGCGCTCGCGCCACTGGCCATCGGCGCATCGCTCATGGTGATGATCTTCGCCGGCGGACACGTTTCGGGCGGGCACTTCAACCCGGCGGTGACGCTGGGCGTGTGGATTCGCGGCAAGTGCCCGACCAAGGACGTGGTGCCCTACTGGATCAGCCAGGTCATCGGCGCGGTGCTGGCGTCGCTGGCGGTGAAGTTCCTCATGGGCGAACCAGCCAAACCGCCGGGTGATCTCAACGCGGCCAAATCCATCCTCGCCGAATTCCTGTTCACGTTCGCGCTCGTCTATGTGGTGATCAACGTTGCCACAGCCAAGGGCACGTCGGGCAATTCGTTCTATGGGCTGGCCATCGGCATGACCGTGATGACCGGCGCGTTCGCGGTGGGTGGAATTTCCGGCGGCGCGTTCAACCCAGCTGTGGCCGTGGGCATCAGCCTGATGGGCCTGGCCGCGTGGTCGAACATCTGGATTTACCTCGTCGGCAATCTCCTCGGCGGCGCAGTCGCAGCGCTGGTGTTCAAGACGCTCAATCCGGAGGATAATTGAACCGTTGATCTTCGGTAATCTTCGCTGATCCCAAATGAAAATGACGTGACCGACGTTCAGTTCGACTGCAAGCGCATCTTTTCATCGCGGGTAGGGAGGCCAAGCCGGCCGCAGAAAATGAAGGTGGGGCGAGACTCCGTCGAGCCGTGTTCCAAAGACGGTCCAACTTGGCTCGACGGAGTCTCGCCCCACCTTCGCCGCAGTTCGGCACCCACAATGTCCAGATGCGCCCTTCGACTGCCGCGCCAGGGGATTAGCGTCGATTAGCGAAGATCAGCGGTTTCAAATGCCTCACTTCACCGCGACAGGCTCCAGTTTCTCGATCCGCACCGCGGTGACCTTGTATTCCGGCGTCTTCGTGTAGCGGTCGCGCTGCGAGGTCGTGATCTGGTTCAGGAATACGCGCGTGGAATGGAACGTGGTGAAAACTTCGCCCGGCTTCACGTGGTCGCTGATTTTCACCGGGAGTTCCGCCGAGCCTTGCGCGCTGCTCAACCGGATGATTTCGCCATCGGTCAGACCGATGCGCGTGGCGTCGGTGGGCGAGAGTTGCAGGTAATCGGTGCTGGCGATGCGGTCGTTGGGCGTGCGACCGGTCTGCGTGGCGGCGTT
>DATDFH010000444.1:0-17369 GCA_036522715.1 Verrucomicrobiia bacterium | reverse complement strand
TGAAGGCTTACACCACGCGCGTGGGCGAAGGCCCGTTGCCCAGCGAGAACGCCGAGATCGCCGACATGCTGCACGCGATGGGTCGCGAGTTTGGCGCCACGACCGGCCGCGCGCGCCGCTGCGGGTGGTTCGACGTCGTCGCCACGCGGCACGCGACGATGGTCAACGGCATCGACGAGCTGGCGATCACGAACGTTGACGGCCTCGATTCTCTGGAGACGATCCGCGTCTGCATCGGCTACCGCGTCGGCACCAAGCGCTGCGATTACGTGCCCAACGACGTGGAGGAACTGGCAAAGTGCCGGCCGATCTACGCGGACTTTCCCGGCTGGAAGACACCGACGGACCAGGTCAGGTCGTTCAACAAGCTGCCCACCAACTGCCGCGCCTATCTCGAGGCGCTCGCCGAGTTGACCGGCGCAAAGTTGACCATCGCGTCGGTCGGCCCCGGCCGCGAACAGACGATGTTTCTCTAACCGCGTCGCAACCGACGTGAGGAGGCTCCAATGTTTTCGACCGCTCGACATTCGATTGAAGTGAGCCTCCTTGCGTTGGCTGCAACGAGAATGAGATGAGCACACACACGCCGCACCTCAGCCCGCAGGCGAAGGCCAACCTGCCCACGCACGTCGCCATCGTCATGGACGGCAACGGGCGCTGGGCGAAGGAGCGCCACCTGCCACGCGTTGAAGGGCATCGCAACGGCGTCGAATCGGTGCGTGCGTGCGTGCGCGCGTGCGGCGAAGCGGGCGTCAAGTATCTTACGCTCTACGCCTTCTCGGTGGAGAACTGGAACCGGCCCAAGGGCGAGGTGGACACGTTGATGAAATACCTCGCGCGGTTTTTGAAGAGCGAGATCGGCGAGTTGAACCGCAACAACGTGAAGCTCGAAACCATTGGGCAGATTTATCGGCTGCCGGAGTTCGTGCAGGAGCAGTTGAAAAAGACCAAGGCCGCGCTCGAAAAGAACAATGGCCTCACGCTCATCCTCGCGCTCAGCTACGGCGGCCGGCAGGAGATCGTCGAAACCGTGCGCACGATCGCCGAGAAGGCGCGCCAGGGAAAAATCGATCCGGAGGAGATCAACGAGAAGGTCATCTCCGAGCATCTCTACACGCGGCACTTTCCCGATCCCGATCTGCTCATCCGCACCAGCGGCGAGACGCGCGTGAGCAACTTCCTGCTCTGGCAGATTTCCTACGCCGAGTTCGTCGTCACGCCGACGCTCTGGCCGGACTTTCGCAGGGCCGAACTCTTCGCCGCCATCGAGGAATACGCGCGGCGGCATCGGCGCTTTGGTGGAGTGTGATGAGGTGCTTGATTTGCGATTGATGATTTCGGAGCGGGAAGGGGTGCGGTGAACTTTCGGCTCGTAAATCGTAGATCGTAAATCGTAAATCAACGCCACATGGCCGACGCGATTCCAGCCGCCGCTCCCACTCCCGCTCCCGCGCCGTCCAAGGCGCGCGTGTTCTTCCGGCGGCTCTTCAGCTTCGTCATCCTTTGGACCGTCGTGCTGACGGCGCTTTTCTCCGGCAACAAGATCCTTTCGGACTACGTGTTCCTCGCCGTGATGCTCGTGCTGGCAGGTTTTGGGCTGCTGGAGTTCTACAATCTGGTCGCCGCGTGCGGGCTGAGTTGCTTCAAGCCGTGGGGCATTCTCGGCGGGCTGCTGTTGATGGGCGGAACGTTCTTCCACATGCAAGGCTTCTTCGGCGCCGCAAGTTCGCCGGCCAGCGTGAACGATTTTGAAACGGGCTTCCTGATCCTCTTCGTTCTCGGTCTGTGCTTCCGCCAGTTCCTCGCCACCGACAACTCGAAGGCGATCTCCTCGATTGCGATCACGCTGCTGGGCCTGATGTACGTGGCGTGGCTGCTGAACTTCATCCAGAAGATCAATTTCTTCCCGTTTGCGGGTAGCACCCCGGCGGAAGCCGGCACCTTCTACGTGCTCTACTTCATCGTCGTGACCAAGTTCAGCGACGTGGGTGCGTATTGCGTCGGCTCGCTGTTCGGCAAACACAAGATGATCCCGCGCGTCAGCCCGAACAAAACCTGGGAAGGTTTCATTGGGGCCGTGATCGTCTCGACGACGGCGAGCCTGGCGTTCGCTGCGTTTGCGGGTGCGCGGCTGGCGGGCATGAACTGGCTGCACGCTGTCGCGCTCGGCGTCGTGCTGAGCACTGCGGCGGTGGTGGGCGATCTCATCGAATCGATCTTCAAGCGTCAGGCCGGCGTAAAGGATTCGGGCCGGTACTTCCCCGGCATCGGCGGCGTTCTCGACTTGCTCGACAGCCTGCTGTTCAATGCGCCGTTGATGTATGTGTATTTGCGCCACGTCCTAACGTGATGAAAAACGTCGTCCTCCTCGGCAGTACGGGATCCATTGGCACCAGCACGCTCAAGGTCGCCGATGATCTGCCAGGACGGCTGCGCATCGTCGGCATGGCGGCGGGCAACAATGCGAAGTTGCTCCTTGAACAGACGCTCAAGTACAAACCCACCGCCGTCTGCCTCACCGATCCTGCGAAGGCCGCCGAGCTCCAATCCTCACTCGGCGGGAAGGCAAAGGTTCACGCAGGCGACGAGGGCTTGATCAAACTCGCTACCATGCGGGAGGCCGACATCGTGTTGATCGCCATCGTCGGCACGGCAGGATTGCAGCCGGCGCTCGCGGCGATCCGTGCGGGCAAGGACATCGCGGTTGCCTCGAAGGAAATCCTCGTCATGGCCGGCGAGATCGTGATGCGCGAGGCGCGCAAACACGGTGTGCGCGTGCTCGCCGTGGACAGCGAGCACTCCGCGATTTTCCAGTGCCTCGACGGCAAGCCGCCGTCCTCCGTGCGCAAGTTGTTGCTCACCGCCTCGGGCGGGCCGTTCCGAAACAAGTCCGACTGGCCGAAGGAAAAGTTCGCCGAGATCACGGTCGAACGTGCGCTCAAGCATCCGTCGTGGGTGATGGGGCCGAAGATCACGCTCGATTCTGCCACGCTCTTCAACAAGGGCCTGGAGATGATCGAGGCGCGCTGGCTCTTCGACATCGAGATCGGTCGCGTGGACGTGGTCGTGCATCCGCAGAGCGTGGTGCATTCGATGGTCGAGTTCGTGGATGGCTCGATCATCGCGCAGCTCTCCACGCCCGACATGTGCCTGCCGATCCAATATGCGCTGTTTTATCCTGAGCGCGCACCGAGCGACCGCGTGCAGACAAGTTTTGCGAAGATCGCGTCGCTGACCTTTGAAGAACCCGACCACGACCGGTTCCCGTCACTCGGCTTGGCGCGGCGCGCGGCAGACGTGTGCGGCACGATGCCAGCCGTGTTCAACGCCGCCAATGAAGTCGCTGTCGCCGCGTTCTGCGACCGCAAGATCACCTTCGACCGCATCCCGCAACTGGTGAAGCGCGTGATGGACTCGCACAGTGTGACCGACCAACCGACGCTCGAACAAATCCTCCAAGCCGACGCGTGGGCGAGGAACGAAGCCGCTCGATGATGCAGTTGCCGCGCTCGGTTAAGGTTGCCAGCCCGGTGCACCGCCGCTAGATTCCGGCTGCCGCTGCGTCAGCGGCATTTCGCTCATCATGGAAATACTTGGTTATCTGTACGTCGTCGCTGCGGTGCTGTTGCTCTTCGGTGCGGCGGTTTTCGTCCACGAATGGGGCCACTACATCGTCGCCCGCAAACGCGGCCTCAAGGTCGAGGCCTTCGCCATCGGCTTCGGGCCGAAACTCTTTAGCTGGACGCGCGATGGCATCGAGTATTCCTGGCGCGCCATCCCCGCCGGCGGCTACGTCAAGCTGCCGCAAATGATCACCTCCGAGACGCTCGAAGGACAGCACGACAAAGCCGAGCCAATCCCACCCGCGTCGCCGTTCTCCAAAATTCTCGTCGCGCTCGCCGGACCGGTGATGAACGTCATCTTCGGCCTCGCGCTGGCCACGATTCTCTACTTCGTCGGCCTGCCCGTGTTGGTGAACCCGTCGATCATCGGCCGCGTTGATCCTGGCTCGCCCGAGGGCAGGCTCGGCATCCGCGACGGCGACCGCGTCGTGGAAGTGAACGGCAAGCCGGTGAAGTCGTGGCAGGACATCACATTTCAAGTGGCGACGGCGCGCGCGTCCACGATCCCGGTCGTGATCGAACGCGAGGGCAAGCGCACCACGTATCAACTGGAAGCCAAGACGAGCGAGAGTGTCGGCTTGAAGTGGTTGAATCTTGAACCGCGCGAGCATCCCGTCGTCGGCACGGTGCAGGACGGCATGCCCGCGGCACAGGTCGGCCTCAAGTCGGGCGACAAGTTCATCACCTTCAATGGCGTGCCCGTGCATGACCAGGCGCATTTGATTGACTTGGTTTCCAAGTCCGAGGGCAAGCCGAGCGAAGTGGTGGTCGAGCGCCAGGGCGAGAAGCTGACCTTCACGGTGACGCCGAAATACGACCCGAAGGAGAAGCGCGGGCGCATCGGCATCGCGTTCGGCGGCGGCCTGTATGAATTGCAGAAGCCCGGCCCGTTGCCGTGGGAAAACGTCATCGGCGTGATCGACAAGACCGTCGCGACGCTCGGCGCGCTGATTTACTCGAAGCAGACCGGCGTGAAGGCGAGCGACCTCAGCGGCCCGGTCGGCATCCTCGGGATGCTGGCGATCCAGGTGAAGACCGACTGGCGGCTGGCGCTCAACTTCATGGTGCTGCTCAACATCAACCTCGCCGTGCTCAATCTGTTGCCGATCCCCGTGCTCGACGGCGGGCACATCTTGATGGCGATCATCGAGCGCATCCGTCGCAAGCCGATCAGCGCGAAGTTCGTCGAATACTCGACCACGGCTTTCGCGGTGTTGCTGATTTCGTTCATGCTCTACGTGACCTTCTTCGACATCAAACGCGTGCCGCTTTTCAAGAGCCTCCTTCAGCGCGACACGCAGGTTGAAAAAAACGAGAAGCCCGCGACGCCGCCTGCGCCAGCACCCGCGCCCGCGAAGTGATCCGGAAGCCCGCCATGCGTTACTGCGAGTCACCGTATTTCTACCACCGCCGCCCGACTCGCGAAGTTCTAGTGGGCGATCCGGCGCGGGGCGGCGTGATCATCGGCGGCAACCATCCCGTCGTGAAGCAGTCCATGCTCACGTGCGACACGATGGACACCGCCGAGTCCGTGAAGCAAACGCTCGAACTCGTCGAGGTCGGCTGCCAGATCGTGCGCATCACCGCACCGACGGTGAAGGACGCGGCGAATTTGGAGAACATCGTCCGCGAGTTGCGCGGGCGCGGCTGCCTCGTGCCCGTCGTGGCGGACATCCACTTCAAACCCGACGCCGCGATGGAGGCCGCCAAATGGGTCGAGATGGTGCGCATCAACCCCGGCAACTTCGCCGACTCGAAGAAGTTCGCGGTGAAGGAATACAGCGACGACGCCTACGCCGAGGAACTCAGGCGCATCGAGGAAAAATTCACGCCGCTGGTGCTGCTCTGCCAGAAGCTCAGCCGCGCCCTGCGCATCGGCACCAATCACGGCTCGCTCTCCGACCGCATCATGAACCGTTACGGCGACACCCCGCTCGGCATGGTCGAGAGCGCGCTGGAGTTCGCCCGCATTGCGCGCCGGCACGGCTTCCACAACTTCAAGTTTTCGATGAAGTCGTCGAACCCCAAGGTGATGATCGAGTGCTACCGCTTGCTGGTCGCTCGCTTGGAGCAGGAAGGACCGGACTGGAATTACCCGATCCACCTCGGCGTCACCGAAGCGGGCGAGGGCGAGGATGGCCGCATCAAGAGCGCCATCGGCATCGGCTCGCTGCTGTGCGACGGACTCGGCGACACCATCCGCGTCTCGCTCACCGAGGACAGCCCGCGCGAGATCGCGGTGTGCAATGATTTGCTGGCGCAGATTCCCGCTCTTTCCAATTCCGAATTTCGAATTCCGAATTCCGAATTTGCCTACGACCCCTTCGCCTTCGAGCGGCGTGAAACGCCGGAGATCGAACTCGCCGATGGCGTGAAGTGTGGCGGCGAGCAAACCGTCCGCGTCGTCGTCACGCGCGCCACATTCGAAAAGGTCGCCCCGCGCATCCGGCAAAAAGATGACGTGAAGCCCGAGGCCGTCTATGAAGACCTCAACGTCGCGGAACTCGACCCGACGCAGGACCTCGACATCAATTGCGACACGCAACTCGTCACCGTGAAGGACGGAGTGAACCTTCCGGCGATCACCGCCTTCCGCCTGCTCGCCGCGAAGCTCAAACGCCTCGGCCATGGAAATCCGATCCTGCTCAAGGACTGCCTGAGCTTCGAGCCGGTGCCACTCGTACCGAACATCGCGCTGCTCCGCGCCTCCGTCGTCATCGGTTCGCTGCTGGCTGACGGCATCGGTGACGCGATCTTGATTCGCGGTGAGAGCGGGGCAGGGCAGAGCCTCCGGCTGGCGTTCAACATCCTCCAGGCCGCCGGTTGCCGTTCGTTCAAGACCGATTACGTGGCGTGTCCGAGCTGTGGCCGCACGCTCTTCAATCTGCAGACCGTGACCGCGCGCATCAAGACACGCACCGAGCACCTCAAGGGCGTGAAGATCGCAATCATGGGCTGCATCGTGAACGGCCCCGGCGAGATGGCTGACGCGGACTTCGGCTACGTGGGTGGCGCGCCCAACAAGATCAACCTCTACGTCGGCAAGAAGCCGGTGAAGTTCAACATCCCTGAAGCCGAGGCCGTGGAGCGCCTCGTGGACCTGATCAAGGAACATGGTAAGTGGGTGGAGCCGGAGGCAAAGGAAGAGGCCGCAACCAGCGCCTGATCGGCGTCGTCAGGCGGTCAGCGCCTCATGCCTTCCCGTCGGCAACCGCTCAAGGTGGTAGATCAAGAACCCGTGGAGGAACTGCTGCATCTCGCGCGACTGCGGCTCGCTTGCTTTGAGGCGCGCGATCAGCGGCCAGTCGTCGTCGGTCAGTTTGCGCAATAGCGCGCGGGCGCCTTCACTGTGTTTGGATTCGTAGATGTTCGGTTCGAGGCCGAGTTGGCGCAGCGCCTTCAACTCGAAGGCGAGGACGGTTTCGGGCATCGGCGGGTTTGCGGTGAGGTGCGCGATAAGGCCGCCGAAGAGCTCGAACAACTCGGGGAGCGGCGTGTCGGTTTCGGTCGTCTGCTCGATGAGCGCGGCGCAGTAAGCGGCTTGTTCAAGCTTCTTGAAATCTTCGCGAAGCTTCGCGTGCGTTCCGCGCAGGTTGACCTCGCACAGCGTGTGCAGGTCCGAGCGGCGGCTGCGGATGAAGCGCAGGTCGGCTTCGTAGTAGAGGTCGAGCTTCCCGCGAAACGGCGACTTGGGCCGGCGGGCGCCCTTGGCCACCGTGGCGATGCGGCCGTGCTCGGGCGTGAGCCAGTGGACGATCAGGCTCGTCTCGGTCAACGGCCGCGTGCGCAGGATGATGCCGGTGGCGCGCTCGTCCATTGGCTATTTGCGACTGCCCCTTGGCGCCAGCGAAGCCATTGCGCCCTTGCGGTACTCGGGCGCCACGGAGCCGAGGCTGATGACGAACTTGATGCCGTCGGCCACGGACATTTCCAGCTTCGTCACCTTGTCCTCCGGCACGAGCACGAGGAAGCCGCTGCTCGGGTTTGGAGTTGTCGGCACAAAAACGCACACGATGCGTTCCTTGGTCCTGGCCTGAATTGCTTCCGGCTGTTCGCCGGTGACGAAGCCGATTGCGTGCATGCCTTCGCGCGGGAACTCGACCAGCACGACTTGTTTGAACGATGACTTGCGATCGGAGGCGAACGCTTCATTCACCTGCTTGAGCGTGCCGTAAATCTTGTTGAGCAGCGGAACCCGCAACATCGCGAGGTCAGCGTAGGCGATCAACCGCTTGCCGATGTAGAGGCGTGTGGCGGCGCCGACCAGGGTGATGAGCACGACGGCGACCGCCAGCGCGGCGACGCTCCAGTACCAGTGAACCGGACCTTTGCCCGCGTAGGTGTGCGTGAGGTTTGTGGGCAGGAAAAAGAGCAACGTGTCAGTGAGGTTCGACACAGTGCCGAACAGCCAGGCCAGCACGCCGATGGAAATGGCGGCCGGCAAAACCACCGCGAGTCCGGTGAAGAAGCTGCCACGCCAGCGGGCGACGAATCCCTTTTTCATCGCGCGACCCTAGCGCGCCGGGCCAGACGGCTCAAGGGATGCTGGCGGGCGATTTCGCGCAGCAGCCGCGCCTCCTCGCGTTTCATCTTCCTGCGGGCGGGGGCTGTGAGGTCATCGTAACCGCGCAGGTGCAGGATACCGTGGATGATGTAGCGCGCGAGTTCGGATTGCCACGAGGTGCGGAACTGGCGCGCCTGCGCGACGGCGTCGTTAAGGCAGATGAAGATTTCGCCGTGGAGGTGCTGCGTGTTGCGCGAGGCGTGACCCGAGTGATCGAACGTGATGACATCAGTCGAGCCGGAGTGGTCGAGAAACGTTTCGTTAACGGCGGCCATCTCTGAAGCGTTGACCAGTTGAATGCCCAATTCAAACGAACGCACGCCGGGTTGGGCCGCGAGAGTTGCCAGCGTGACTTCGCGCAGCAGCCGAAGGTTCACCGCGCGCGTGCGCTGGCGGCTGCGGATGAGCAGTTCGCCGTCGGGAGCGGCGACGCTGCCCCCGGCGCTGGAGGCCTTGCGCTTCACGGCTTCTTGCTGCGGTGTTCCTCGTAAGCGCTGATGATCCGTTGCACGAGCGGGTGGCGGACGACGTCGCGTTTGCCGAACGTGATCAATGCGATGCCTTCAACCTTGTGGAGCGCGCGTTCGGCTTCGATGAGGCCGGAGTGCTTGTGCGTGGGCAGGTCGATCTGTGTCGGGTCACCAGTGATGACGGCCTTGGAGCCGAAGCCGAGGCGCGTGAGAAACATGAACATCTGCTCGGCGGTCGTGTTCTGCGCCTCGTCGAGGATGATGAACGCGTGGTTGAGCGTGCGCCCGCGCATGTAGGCGAGCGGCGCGATCTCGATCGTGCCGCGTTCCATGTGCCGCTGGATTTCATCCGGTGGCAGCATGTCCATCAGCGCGTCGTGGAGCGGGCGCAGGTACGGCGCGAGTTTCTCGTGGAGGTCGCCGGGCAGAAAGCCGAGAGCCTCGCCTGCTTCAACCGCTGGGCGGGTGAGGATGATGCGGCCGGCCTTCTCGTCGCGGAGGGAAGCGACGGCCATCGCCATCGCGAGATAGGTCTTGCCCGTGCCGGCAGGGCCGATGCCGAACGTCACGTCATACTTGCGGATGGCCTCGACGTACTTGCGTTGCCCGGAGGTCTTGGGCGTGACCGCCGCCTTCTTGGTCGAGGTGAGAATACGTTCTGAAAAAAGGCTCTTCAGTTCGGCGACGCCTTCGTGACAGACGACGTTCAGCGCCTGCGTGAAATCGCGGTTGCGGATGTGGCTGCCGGCTTTGACCGAGCCTTCGAGCAACTGGAAGAGTTGCTTGGCGCGCTCGACGTTCTCGGCTTCGCCCTCAAGTTTGATCCAGCCTTCGCGCGAGGTGGTCTTGACGCCGAGCTGCTCTTCGAGGTGCTGGAGGTTCTTCGGCTCGCTGTTATAGAGCTGTTGTGCGAGCCGGGCGTTTTCGAAGTGGAGGGTCTCGGTGGGCATGTTGAACGCGGAATGCGGAGCGCGGAATTATTTGGCGAGCGTGGCGCGGAGGTTCGCGGCGACTTCCTGCAAGGCCTGCGGCACGACGGTCGTGCTGCCGAGCACGGGCATGAAGTTCGTGTCGCCGTTCCAGCGGGGAACGACGTGGATGTGCAGGTGCTCGGCGATGCCGGCGCCGGCGCATTTGCCGAGGTTGACGCCGATGTTGAAGCCGTCGGGATGCATCACGGCGGTGAGGGCGTTCTGGCAGCGACGAGTGAGCCGTATCAAGCTGAGCAGTTCATCGTCCGTGAGATCATTGAAGTCGGGCACCAACTTGTAGGGCACGACCATCAGGTGGCCGCCGACGTAGGGGTAACGGTTGAGCAACGCGAAGCAGGTTTTGTCGCGCGCGATGACAAGGTTGGCTTCGTCGTCATTGGACTGCGCGATCTCCGTGAAGAGCGCGCCGCTGGTCGGCTGCGCTTTGTTCGCGAGGATGTATTCGATGCGCCACGGGGCGTGCAAGGCGTCCATGCGCCCGACGCTAGACGGCGGGGCAGGGGATGTCAAAGTCGGCCCAGCGCGTCCGAGGCGCGCTTCAGCCGCGCGGTGAACCAAAACGTGGAACCTTCGCCCGGCGCGCTCTGCACGCCGATCTCGCCGCCCATCAACTCGACGACCTGCTTGGCGATCGCCAGCCCGAGGCCGATGCCACCGAACTTGCGCGAGGCCGACCCGTCGGCTTGGGTGAACGGAACAAACAGCTTGGGCAACGCGGCCGCGGGAATCCCGACGCCAGTATCGGTGACCTCGACGCGCAGGAGGAAAGCGTCGCTGCCCGAACTCTGGCCAGTCGCACGCAGCGTCACCCGGCCGCGGTCGGTGAACTTGATCGCGTTGCCGACGAGGATGTTGACGACCTGCCGCACACGCACCGCGTCGCCGATGAGCGTCCGCGGAATCTCGGCGGAGATTTCCGTGTCGAGCGCCAGCCCCTTGGATTGTGCGCGCGGGCCGAAGGCGGTGACGGCGTTGGCCACGGTCTCGCGAACATCCAACGCAGCGGGTTGCAGCGCGAGCTTGCCCGATTCGAGCCGCGAGTAGCCGAGGATTTCGTCGATCATTTTCAACAACGTCTCGGCGCTGGTTTGAACGGTTTGCGCGTAGTCGCGCTGTTCGGCGGTGAGTTCGCTGCCCATCAACAGATGGGTCATGCCGAGCACCCCGTGCATGGGTGTGCGCAACTCGTGGCTCATGGTGTCGAGGAACTCGGACTTGGCGCGGCTGGCGTTTTCGGCGAACTCCTTGGCCTCGACCAGCTCCTCGTTCTTGAACTGCAACTCGGATCGCTGGGATTCGAGTTGTTCGTTGGTCTGGCGGAGACGGTCGAACACGCGCGTCTTGACGATGGCCAGCGCGGCGCGATGGGCAAGGGCGCTCAGGAAGTTCAACTCGCTCGAATGCAGCGTGCGCGGCGCCTTCTCCAGGACGAAGAACACGCCGAGGCAACGGCCTTCGTCGATCAACGGAAACGCTGCGTAAGCCTCGATGCCCTCAGCCTGAAAGCCGTGGTCGGCTACGAAGGGATCATTGGCGGCCTTGGTCACCGTGAACGGCTGGCGGTTCTCAAACACCCAGCGGGTGGCGCCCGCGTTGTGGAGCAGCCGGCGCAACACCAGCGGACTGGCCGGCTGATGTTCGATGTCGGTCGCAGCGCGGAGACTGCCGGTTTTCTCGTCGCGCAAGACGATCAAAGCGCCGCCGGAGGCCGGAAGGATTTCCGCCGCGAGACGGGCAATCTCATTGAGGAACTTGTCGAGCTGCGCGGGATCGTCCACGGGGGCGGCCAGACCGGCGAGGGCGGCTTGCAGGCGGTGATGCTGCTCCTGGCGGCGCGCTTCCTCGGCGATGGTCTGCACCATCTGCTTGCGTTCGGAAATGTTTCGGAACGTCGTGACGGTGACGTTGCGGGTGCGGTAGCGGGCGGCCTTGCTGAAGACTTCGACGGGAATGGTCGAGCAATCGCGATGTACGGCGAGCGTTTCGGTCGGATGCAGGTTGCCGATGAAAAGGCTGGCGCTGACCTTGGTGCGGGCTTCGGGCGCGATCAAATCCAGCAGGCTCTTGCCGGCCAATGAATCCGGTTCGTAGCCGAGCAATTCACTTAGCGCCTGACTGGCTTCAATGATCCGGCCGTTTTCATGGACGATGATGGCTTCGATGGAAGCCTCGGTGAATTGACGGAACGGGCCTTCGAACTCGGGTTGCGGCGGCGGGTTGTCCGACTCGGCGAGACGCTGGCGGTTGAGCCGCACCAACTCGGCCGTGCGCACGCGCCGCGAACGGACCGCGAAGATCAGCGAGGCTTGCAACGTGGCTATGCCAAGGGTGACGCCAGGCGCGGTAAGGATTTGCGCGAGCATCTCCCGTGCGGCGCTCGCGGTGGCGAGATGTCCGAAGTCAATCCCGTTGGACAGCCACGTGCCCCACACCAGTGCAACCGCGAGCGCGAACCACGGGATGGAAACAAAAAACGATCCGACGCCCGCCAGCAGCAGCATGAAGTGCAGCGGATCGGGCTCAGAGCCGGTGAAGCGGAAGTCGGCCAGCCGGTTGAGCAAAACCAGTCCGACCATTTCGAGCCCCGCTACGTTGACCAGCCGCAGGGGGATCAAGTGGTGGAAGACGAGGAAGCCGAGAATGAAACAACCGAGCGCTGTGCCGGCATCGAGCGACGCGGAGATCCAGCCGGCCATGTCGGTGGCGGTGGCCATGCCGTGCAGCGTGGCGATGGTGAAGAGCACGCCGGCGCCAACAGAGGCGGGGAGGAAATCCCGTTGCGTGACGGCACGCAGCGCACGCATCAACTCGGCCTGGCCGTCGTGGATGCGCCAGGCGGGGACAGGGCGGGGCGCCTCGACCGGGGCGTCCGGTTTGTCCGGCGCCGGCGTCCGCGGATTGCCAACGAGGGCAGTGTTCATCGGCATGGCCTGGCTTCAGCGGCGGTCGGCCGTGGCGATCATTGGTCGTACGGTCTGCTCCGCATCAAAAATGATGCCGCCGCGGGCGCGTCAGGCGGCCACCGCGACTTTGGCCGGCTGCAGACGGCTCTTGAGCACGTAAGTCAGCACTTTGACGTTGAGCTCGGTGAAGAGGAACGGCTTGGCGATGAAATCGTTGCCGCCGCTCATCATTGATTTCGCGCGGTTGTCAAAATCGCTGAGGCTGGTGACGAAGAGCACCGGGACGCTCTTGTAGGCGGGGAGGGCGCGGAGCTTGGAGCAAAGGTCGAAGCCGTTCATGCCCGGCATGTCCACGTCCAGCACCACCAGGTCGAACTGGTTGTCGTTGGCGAGCGTAAGTCCGACTGCGGGATCGGCGACGGCTACCGGTTTCAAATCGCCCTTTTCCAACGCCATCACAACCGCGCGGCGCGACAGCACCTCGTCATCGACAACCATGATGCTGATGGCTGTGTGCTCGCTTGCCTCGCGGTTGGAGCTGAAGAGCACGCCGAGAAAGTCCACCGAATGCGCGATGGTCCGGAGGGTCGAGGCATTGATGTTACGCGGCTGGTCGTAGAGTTCCTTGAGCAGCGCTTCGAGTGCGGAACTGAACCGGGAGATGGACCGCAGCCCGGAGATGGCCGCGCCGCCGATGATCGCATGCACGCGCCGGTACAGTTCGTTGAGCTGTGTCGTGCGCGTCGAAACATCCTCGGCCTTTGCAAGCACCTGGAGGGCGCTGCGGATGCCTGCGAGCGTTTCGGGGGCGGATTGGAGGAATTCACGGCACAGCTCGGCGGGGTTCTGGGCTGCGCTTTCGGTGGGTTTGCCGTTCTTGGTCATGGAAGAAGTTTCGGTGTTGTTGGCGGGCGGGTTGTTGGGGGCGAACAGGGCGTCGTGGATGGCCTGCGAAATGTCACGCGGCGCGAGCGTGGCTTTGTTATACACGTGGCGTGCGCCGGCCTTCATGGCTTCCTGCACCATGTCGGGCAGGTAGGCGTTGGTGAACACGACCACGGGCAGCTTCGAGAACGCCTTCTGCGCGCGGATTTTCTTCAGGATGTCCACGCCGCCCATGATCGGCAGCATGAGATCGAGCAGCACCACGTCGGGACGTTCCTCGTGGATCTTGTAGAAGCCGCTCTGGCCGTCGGCAGCAACGTCCACCTTGTAATCTTCCTTCTCGAAGATGCTGCGGTAGATGTTGGCAATGATCGGATCGTCTTCGATGATCAGGAGTTTTTTCACAATGGTTAGTTCTGGTTGAGCTTGTTGAAATAGTCGCTGAAGAATCCGCGGACGCGCTCGAACGCGGCGCGTGCAACCGGCAGCGCCTCGGACGCCTCGTCGAGCTTGCCCTCGTAACCGAGCTGTTCGAGCCGGCGCATCGGGGCCACCACTGCGACCATGCCGCAGGTGGCGCTGGCGCCGACGCAACTGTGCGCGACCGAGCGCACCTCGGCTGCGGCCCGGCGGGCGATGGCGTCGGTGAGCTGCAGGAATTGCTTCTCGGTTTGCTGGACGTAAATGTCCACGATGTCGCGGAGGTTGTTCACGTTGCCGTCGGTGAAGTACATCAGGCGCTCCATGTCCACCGGCGGACCTTCGGAGCCATTGACGCCGGAGATGAGCGGACGCGGCGCGGCGTTGGCAGGGGCGGGAGCCGCGGCGGAAACAGAAGCCGCGGTGGCGACCGGCTGTGGCCCGGAGACGCAAGTGGTCGTCACAACAGCGACGGAGCTTGATCCATCACGCTTGTGAAGCGCGACAGCGCCCCAGCGTTCCAGAGCCGCATTCAGTGTTTCCGGCCGGAGCGGCTTGGCGAGGTATTCATCCATGCCGGCGGCGAGGCACTTCTCGCGGTCGCCCTGCATCGAGTTGGCGGTCATGGCGATGATCACGGGCCGCTGTTGCTCCGCCCAGCGGGTGGTGATGGCGCGGGTGGCTTGCAGGCCGTCCATCACGGGCATTTGCACGTCCATGAACACGATGTCGTAGCCGCCGCGCGCGACGGCGTCGACGGCTTCCTTGCCGTTGGTGGCGAGGTCGGGCTGGTAGCCGATCTGTTGCAACATCCGTAGGCCGACTTTTTGGTTGATCGTATTGTCGTCCACGAGCAGCACACGCAACGGGAGGCGGTTGCCGAGCGTGGCGTCGAAGCGCGGCGCGGACGCAACTTTTTCCGGGGCAGCCGCCGGGCGGTCGCCAGCGTGGAGCAACGCGGTGAGCAACTGCCCGGGCTTGATCGGTTTGAAAACTCGCGTGGCGAACGGCCCGAGGTTCGCGTCGGAGCGTTCGGATGCCTTGCCCAACGGAGTGAGGATGACGAGCAACGGCGGCTTGCCACCGGAGAGCCGGCAGATTTCCTCCGCGAGGGCGACGCCGCTCATTTCGGGCAGACACGCGTCGATGAGGATGTAATCCGGCTCGTTGCCTTCCTTGATCCAGGCCAGCGCCTTGACCGCGCTCTCGACTTCGATGGCGGACATTTCCCACCGGCGCGCGTAAGAGGCGAGCAGGCGACGGTTGGTGTTGTTGTCCTCGACGACGAGCACCCGCCGGCCGCGCAGTGGGGATAAATCCAAAGGCAGCTGGTCCGCCTTGGGCGCCGGCTCGATCGGTAGAACGAAATGGAAGGTGGTGCCCTTGCCCTCATCGCTCTCGAGCCACATGCGTCCGCCCATCAAATCAACAAGCCGCTTCGAGATGGCCAGGCCGAGTCCGGTGCCGCCGAACTTGCGGGTGATCGAGGCATCCGCCTGGCTGAACGATTGGAACAGCCGGTCGATCTTTTGCGCCGCGATGCCGATGCCGGTGTCCTGCACGGTGAAGTGGAGGTCGATCTTGTTGCTGCTCTCTGCGGGCGCATCGACCATGACGCGCACGAAGACTTCTCCGGTGGGCGTGAACTTGATCGCGTTGCCAACGAGGTTCACAAGAACCTGCCGCACGCGTGTGACGTCGCCTCGCACCGTGCCCGGCGTGCCCTCGACGATTTCGCCGGCGAGATCGAGCTTCTTTTCCTCGGCCTTGCTGGCCAGCAGATCGAGCGCACCCTCGACGCACCCAGCCAGTTCGAAGGGCCGGTTCTCCAGTTCCATCTTGCCGGATTCGATCTTCGAGAAATCGAGGATGTCGTTGATGATCGTGAGCAGGGCGTCGCCGCTGTTGCGGATGGTTTCGAGCAACTCGCGCTGCGTCTTGGTCAGTTCAGTTTCGAGGAGCAGGCCGGTCATCCCGATCACGCCGTTCATGGGCGTGCGGATTTCATGGCTCATGTTGGCGAGAAAATCGGACTTGGCGCGCGTGGCTTCCTCGGCGACGTGACGGGCGGCTTCGAGCCGGGCATTGGCTTCGGCAAGTTCGTTTTGGAGATGCTTGTTGCGCAGGACCGCGCGGACGCGCGCGTGGAGTTCCGCCGCGTGAAAGGGCTTGGTGATGTAATCCCACGCGCCCAGTTCGAAGCCGGCCACCTTTTTTTCGATGCTCGCCCACGCGGTGAGCACGACGACGGGAACTTGCTGGCTCACCCCGGAGTCCTTGAACTGTTGCAATACTTGGAAACCGTCGGTGTCTGGAAGACCGAGGTCGAGGAGGATCAGATCGAAACCGCCCTGTTGCGAAAACGCGACACCCTCGGCTCCCGTCGCGGCCATGACCAGATCCACGCCGTCTGTCACGAGGCTGGACGCCACCAAGTCCCGGACCGCCGGGTCGTCGTCGATCACCAGAATGCGTGGTTTCGCTGGATTCATTCGTCACGTCTGAGTCCAGCAGCCGGCGTTGAGACAGGTCAGTTTTTGGACATGAGCCTGTCCTTCTCTGCCTCAAGCGCGGTCTTAACACGCTGAAACTCAGTTGTGAGCAGGTTTAGCAGGTTTGAGTCCAGAGCCCCCCCTTCGGCTTTGGCCTGTGTCTCAATTTCGAGGCAAAGGCCGGCGAGCTTGCGCGCGCCGAGATTGGTGGCGCTGCCCTTCAGGCTGTGCGCGGCCAGGCGCAACGCCGCGCGGTCGCCGGCCGGCAGCGCGCTCTGCATTCGTTCCACTTGGGACGGCGTGTCATTCAGGAAGAGGTCGATCAGATCAACCAGCGGATTCGGCTGGCCTGGTTCCGGCGGGCCGAGGAGATCGGTCAGGACCTTGAAGTCAACCGGAGTGTCGTCGTCGGGTTTGGCCGGTGCGGGCAACTGTTGCGCGCGGGTGTGCTGCAAACCGCGGACCACCGCCGCGCGCAGCCTGGCCAGTTGCACCGGCTTGTCCACGTAATCGTCCATGCCCGCGCCGATGCACTGTTCGCGATCGCCAGCGAGCGCGTTGGCGGTCATGGCGACGATGTAGGCGTGCTCACCCTTGCCGGCCGCCGCCTCACGCTGGCGGATTTCCCGAGTCGTCTCGAAGCCGTCGAGTTCCGGCATCTGGCAGTCCATCAGAATCACGTCGTAGGATTTTCGGCCGAGAGCTTCGAGCACTTCGCGTCCGGTGTCGGCGGTGTCGGCGGTGTAGCCCAGCTTGTGCAACTGTTGCAACGCGACCTTGCGGTTCACGACGTTGTCCTCGGCCAGCAGGATGCGCAGGGTCCGAGCTGACCCTTCCGCGGCGCCTTCGCCGGGTTCCGCGGCGTCGCCGGGCGCGGCCTCTGCTTCGGGCGCCTCGCCGTGGATGGCGACGCGCAGACAGTTGATGAGCCGCCTGAAACGCACCGGCTTGGTCAGCGTGGCCGTGATGCCATTCGCGTTGAGGATTTCGCGCTCTGGTTCCTCGCCAGGATAGGTGAGC
>DATDFH010000443.1:0-4285 GCA_036522715.1 Verrucomicrobiia bacterium | reverse complement strand
GGCGGTGGTCTGCACGTTCGCCGCGTCGGAGCCGGCCTCGGGTTCGGTGAGCGTGAAGGCCGCGAGCTGTTCTCCACGCACGAGCGGCGGGAGCCAGCGGCGTTGTTGCTGCGGCGTGCCGAACAGCAGCAGCGCGCGCATCCCGATTGAGTGCTGGACGTTGACGAAGATCGAAGTGGAGGCGCACCGGCCGCCGATCTCCTCCATCACCTTGCAGTAAGCCATCTGCGAAAGCCCGCGCCCGCCGACATCCTTCGGCGCCGTCATGCCGAACACCCCGAGGCGCGCGAGGCCGTCGATGACCTCTCGCGGGATGTCTGCCTGCCGGTCGATGGCGGCGGGATCGAGATGTTCGTCCAGATATCGCCGCAGGCCCGTAAGTGAGCTCTCCAGTTCCTCGCGTTCGCCGGCTGGCACCGTCGGATATGGCATCACCCAGTCGGCGACAAACCGGCCGAGGAAAATTCCCTTGGCGATGCCAAGCTCTTGCGGGCCGGTGAAGAGCAACTCCTCCGCGGCGCGCATTTGCTTCTGTCGCTCGGCTTCAGACTGCACGTTGTTGGCCTTCATGATCTCGCGCGGAAATCTACCTCCAAGTTCGTTTCGGTTCACGTCGCTACCGGAACGAAATAAACATCGCGCACCGACCACGTCGCCTTGCGGCGGAACTTCGGTTTGATCTTCATTCCGATCTTGATGTCCGGCCGCTCGGCGCCGACCAGGCGCGACAGGAACAACGTATCCACGTCGTCGAACTCGACCAGCACGAGCGTGAACGGGACTTCCTTCAGGAACTCTTCCGCAGCGAAGTAACAAACCGTCCACGAATGCACGCGGCCTTCGCGCGGCAACTCGAACCAGTCGGTCTTGCGGCCGCAATACATGCAGTGCACGCGCGGCGTGGCGAACTTGTAGTTGCACTTCGCGCAGGCGCTGCCGAGGAGCTTGCGCTTTTGCAGGCCGTGGAAGAAGGGTGTGTCCTGCTTGTAGCTGTGGACGTAGTTGACCTCGAAGTGCGCGCGGATTGTCAGCGGGTCCACGGCGAAAACTTCGGTGCCGCGCTCGATTTCGGGAAGTCGGGGTTCGGTTTTCATGGCCGTTCCATGATTGTGCATGTCACGTATGTTCCAGTTCCCGCGTGGGAGTGGATCAGGCCGCGGCGGGCGTTCTTCACTTGCAGCCGGTCGTTGCCGAAGTGCTTCGGGATCGAGTGCTGCAACTGCCAGAACATCGTCACCGCCTGCATCAAGCCGGTCGCGCCGACGGGATGGCCGCAGGCGAGCAGGCCGCCGGAGGGATTCACGGGCAGCTTGCCTTCAAGCGTTGGATGGCCTTGCTCGATGAAACGCCCGCCTTCGCCGTACTTGCAGAGGCCCAGATCCTCGTAGGTTTGCAATTCGCTCGAACTGTAAGCGTCGTGCAGTTCGATCACGTCGAGGTCTTCGAGCGGATTTTTCACGCCCGCCATTTTGTAGGCCGTCGCGGCGGCAGTGCGCCCGGCGCGGAACGAATGCACGCCGGGATACTTGAGGTCCTTGTAGTCGGACGCTTTCTCGTGCGGCAACAAGGGAACCTTGCCATGTGGCCGGTCGGCGAACCTCATGCAATCGCTGCCCATGCCGATGCCGGTGATCTTGACCGGGTTGTCGCAGAATCTTTTCGCCGCGGATTCCGAGGCGAGGATGGCCACCGCCGCGCCGTCGCTCATCACGCAAATGTCGTGGCGCTTGAGCGGCCAGGCGATGTATTCGGAGCGGAGCACGTCGTCGAGCGTGAGCGCGAGATGCTCCTGCGCGTAAGGATTATGGCAGGCGTTGTTGTGGTTCTTCACCGCGATGCGCGCGAGTTGTTCTTCGGTGGTGCCAAATTCGTGCATGTGTCGCACGACCATCATCGCGTAGTAACCGTTGTAGTAGCCGCCGACCGGAAAATCGAAGTTGGTGTCCGACGCAAGCGCGATGAACTCGTTGCCCTTGGCCGTCTCGACGTGGCTCATCGTCTCGAAGCCCATCGCCGCGGCGACTTCGTAGCGCCCGCACGCGATCGATTCCCACGCCTGTTGGAAACACAGCCCGCCGGTGGCGCCGCCGCCCTCGATGCGCACGTGCGGCTTCGGACACAGCCCGACGTAGTCCTGCACCATCGCGCCGGCCTTGAGCTGGAACGTGAAGTGGTCGGAGAAGTAGGAGATCACGCTGCCGTCGATGTCCGCGAGCGTGAGCCGGCCGCCGAGGTCGTTGAGCGAGTAGTCGAGCGCCTCCTTCACCATGAAGCGAAAATCCTTGTCGGCATGGGCCTTCGCGAACTTCGTGATCCCGCCCGCAATCATGTAAACCGGACGCATAGTTTGGTCTCGTATCGCGGCCTCTGCCTGAACCCGCGGCAATTTAGCGCACCGATTCGCTTTCACAAGCCGGCGCGCGCTTGGGGAGTGTTGTGAGTTCGCAGGCGGAACGATACGGAGCAATCCAGCCGAAACGCAGCTATTTGCCCGTGCCCCATTTGAGCAGCGGCGTGAAGCCCGCCTGCTCGAAATGACGGTCCTCGGTCAGTGCATCGCCGATACCGCGCTCGCGCATGACGACAAAGGACACGCAATCCGTCAGCGTCCATTCCTTGTCCCGATGCTGGTGATACAGATCAAGCGCGCGGTCCAGCAGGTCCCGCGAAGTGGGAACGATCTCATACGCCGCTGACTGCCGCAGATGGAGAATGAACTCTCGCACGCGCGGACGGCACTCGGACTTGGCGAGGGCATCCGCCACTTCCATCAAGACCCAGTCGGTCGTCAGAACGTGCGCGCGGAAGCTTTGCGAGAAGGCCAGCACGCGCTCGTGATGCTGGTCGCGGCGATTGAGCCGGGCGACGAAGTAAAACGCGTCGGCGAAGACGACGCTCATGCCCGCGGATGACCATGCACGTAGTGATCCAGATTGGCCGCGAGGTCCGAAGGCAGGTCGTTGGCCATCCCGTCAAAGTCCTTCAACGTCTCCCAGAGCGTCGGCGGCTGGTCTTTCACCGGCTCGACGCGGACGACGGTGCCCGACGGCCACTGGACATCCGCGGGGAGCACGATTTTGCCTTCTTGAACCGTGGCGGTGATGCTCATGCCGGAAAGGTAGCGGGAAGGGGCGGCGCAAACAAGCCTTGTTCCCGTTGGCGCGCTTCCGCCGGTGTGCCGGTCACCGCCGCTCCGCTGAGATCAACTCGTTGATCTTGTTCGCCACGGTGAGCAGGTTGGCCAGCGTGGGCGGGTCCTCGAAGGCGGAGGTGTCGATCAAATCCACGCCGTTGCTGTTGGCGGAACTGTTCGCAGCGGCGGCGGCAAGGGCGGTCGTGATCGCATCGCTGAGTTGCACGTTGCTCACTTCGCCGGGCGCGCCGTCCGCGCCGTTCGCGCCGGGGTCGCCTTGATCGCCTTTTTCACCTTGAGGACCCTGCGGACCACCGGGATCGCCGGGCGCGCCTTGCGGTCCGGGATCACCTTGTGAACCGCCCGGTCCCTGCGGGCCGGGATCGCCCTGTGGACCCTGCGGTCCTTGCGGCCCGCCGGGATCACCTTGCGGACCTTGAGGACCTTCTGGCCCCGGCACACCCTCGACGCCGATTGGACCTTGCGCACCTTGAATTCCGGGCGGTCCTTGCGTTCCCTGCGGACCTGCTGGTCCGGGCACGCCGGGATCACCGACCGGACCGGTCAGACCTTGGATACCTTGCGGACCGGGTGGGCCGGCGGGGATCGCGGCAATCTGACTCTCATAGTCCGCTTTGAGGCCGTTGAGTTGCCCGCGCATCTGCGCGGCGTCGGCGGGCGTGTTTTCCTGCGGGAGATTGGGATCGAAGGGCATAGGTCAAGGCGGTGAGACTTGGAGACGGGGAGACGAGGAGACTGGGAGATGCGGCTTTCCTCGTCTCCAAGTCTCCAAATCTCCTCGTCTGGTCATCACGGCGAAACCGTCACGCGCGCCACGTCGGTCCAGTCGCCGCTCTCCACGCCTTTGTCCCAATAGCGCATCCGATACTCCCGCACCTCGGGCTGGCCGGCGACGGCGAGCGCGCGCTCGTCGAGGTAGGGACTGTCGGTGTCGATGGCCAGGAACACCCACTCGCCGCCCGCGCGCCGCGAATAAATCGCCACACCCATGCGGCCAAACTTCTTGAAGGAAACCTTCACGCACTGGCAGCCGCTGCCCTGCTCGACCTTCAGCGAAAACGTCGGCACCGGATTGTCCGTCGTGTCCGCGCCGCCCACGATGCCCAGCAGCATCCCGATGTCGTCCGTGTA
>DATDFH010000442.1:0-2748 GCA_036522715.1 Verrucomicrobiia bacterium | reverse complement strand
GTCGCCGCGCCCGCCTGTTCGACGTAGTCGAGATGTGCCCGTCGCAGTCGCTCGTGCTTCGCCAGAATCCGCGCCGAGGTTTCCTCGATCGTTTCACGCACTGATTGCCGTGGCCGCGCCGGGTTGTCCTGCAACAACCCCCATTGCTGATTAAGTTCGTTGCTAAGGTCTTCAAAAGTTTTCTCGATGTCTTCGAGCGTCTGCTGATGCCGAAGCGCGGCCGTTTCGCTGCAGGCACTATAAAGCCGCCGCGCTTTTTCGAGTGCGGCGCCGATGGACGCGCCGGCCGGCCGGGCCTGGGCGCGGCCGATGAAATAGAGGACGAACACCACAACCAGCGCCGCGCCCAACCAGCCGCCGAGACGCTCGTACGGCACGGCCGCCGACTGCGAGTAGCGAACGAACGCGCCGTACGCGACGTGCCCACCAACCGCCAACGCAAGCAACACGGGCAGTGGCAGAATCCGAAACAGCATCGGCAGTGGCGACCAGCGGAAACGCCGAAGTTCGTCCGCGGTGTGCGCAATCAACTCGCGGAATTCGTCGAGCAGTTTGTTTTCGTCCGTGGCAAGACCAGCGGGCGGCGGGTGAACACCGGGCGCAACTTGGAGTAGTTTCTTGTAGCTTCCAAACGAAGCGACGGCCCGCTGACTCAATGCCTCGCTAGCCTGGTAGTCTTGCGCAAGCACAGCCCTGAATTGTTCGAACGCCTGCTCCGCGTTTGCGCGGTCGGTTTCACGCGTGCGCGTGGCCTGCACGAGATCGCGCTGGATTTTGAATTTGTGCCGGCCTTCCTGTTCGTCGATCACGCCAAGCCGGCTGCCGAGGGTTTGCTTGAGCGCGCGGTCGATGCGCGCACCGCGTTCGGCGCTCCGGGCTTCGACGCGCTGCTTCTCCGTCTGTGCCGCGGATTCCGCCCCGGCCGTCGCAGCAGCCAATGCCGCGTCGAGTTTCTTCGCCTCGGAATCGAACGCGATCCGTTCGCGGCGCAACTGGAGGCGGTATTCCTGTTCGATCTGGCTGCCACGCGCATTGGCGTCGCGGACCACCTGTCGCAGGCGGCCGAGCAGTTCGAGCGTTGTGTGAACTCCCATCGCGTTACTCACAATCACTCCTGACTTTGGCGAGGATTTTGTCGAGTCGCTCGATCGCGGTGAGCGCGGCGGTGACGTTGGCCTCGAGCGCCTCCATGTAACGCGTGTCGAACTCCTGGCTCTTTGCGTCGAGCCAGTGATTGCGGGTCTGCTGCCACTGGCCGGCCAGCACCTTGGTCACCGTCATCAACTGGTTTCGGCTCGCGCCAAGGCTCATGGCGAACCTGCCTTCCCTCCACCGCTCGCGGCATCCGCGGAGACTGACGGCTGCTCCAACGGTGCCGCGGCCGGCTCGCTCGAAAATCCCCCGCGGCCGGAGTACGCATCGAGTGTGTCGATCACCTGCGTCAGGTGCGCGACCGCATGGCGCAGATCGGTCGTGACAAATCCACCGAGCTTGTCCACCTGCTTCACCAGCGTGGCGACTTCGTTTTCGTAATGCCGCGCCCACTTCTTGACGCACGCCAGTTTCTCCTCGGCTTCGTTGAGCGCGCGCTTCGCCTTCGTCACCGCCATCAACCGCGCGGTGGCCGCTTCGCCAAGGTTGCCGAGCTGCGCGGTGGCGAGTTCCTGTTGGGCCATCTCTAGGTCCTTGGTCCGCCGCCGGACCTGCGCCTGCCAGAAGAGCGGCTGGTCGCTTTGCAGCCACGCGCGCGTGCGCACCACGTCGTCGGTCACGTCGTTCACCGCGCCCAACGCCTTCTCGATGTAAACGATCAACTGCGCACGGAACAGATCGAGCGCTTCGATCGAGGTGACGTGGGCCTGCGGCATCATGGGTCAGCGTTGCGACAAATATTCCTCGATGCGCTGCGCCTTGCGCAACAGATACGGCGTGTGCCGGTTGGAAATCTCGATGAACTTGCGCAGCGACTTCATGGTCTGCTGGAATTCGTCGGCGAACTTCTCGTGCTCCTGGTCGCCCCACGTGTCGCCCAACGCGGCGAAGCGCGACTGGAGCGAGGCCAGCCGGTTCTGGAGATCGACGTTGAAGCGCTTGAGTTCGTCGGCGAAACGCCGGACGGCCTCGGGATCCATGATTGCCTGGGCCATGATGAATGCGTCTGGTTGATGGTTGCGTCGCGCACCGCGCCCGGCCGGGCCGCACGGTTGCGGACGGGTTGGGCGTTGCGAGGAACGCTAACAGAACCCCGGCGTGCGATCAAAGTTGCTTTTCCGCCCCGTCCTTGCGACACGAAGCGCGTGTCCCAAAGCCACTAAAGCAATGAAACCCGAATTCATGCACGAAGCCATCCGGCTTTCCCGGGAAAAGATGCTGGCGGGCAACGGCGGCCCGTTCGGCGCGGTTGTGGTGAAGAACAGCAAAGTGATCGGGCGCGGCTGGAACCGCGTGACCAGCACCAACGATCCGACGGCGCACGCCGAGGTGACGGCGATCCGGGAGGCATGCCAGACGCTCGGCGATTTCCGGCTGGCGGGTTGCGAACTCTACACAAGCTGCGAGCCGTGCCCGATGTGCCTCGCGGCGATCTACTGGGCGCGCATCGAGCGCGTCTACTTCGCCTGCGCGCGCCAGGACGCCGCGGCCGCGGGCTTCGACGACGAGTTCCTCTACGCGGAGTTCGCGCGCCCCGCCGTCGAGCGGCGCGTCGAACTCGTGCCGCTCGGGCGCGAAGAGGGACTGCGCGCCTTC
>DATDFH010000441.1:0-4369 GCA_036522715.1 Verrucomicrobiia bacterium | reverse complement strand
GACCATCGGCCGCGTGGCCGCCGGGGCGATTGCAAAAAAAATTCTGCGGGAACGCTACGGCGTGGAAGTTCTCGCTTACGTCAAGCAGGTCCAACGCATCATCGCCGAAGTGAACCCGGAAAAAGTGCGTTCGAAGGACATTGAATCGAACATCGTCCGGTGCCCGAACAAATCAGCCGCGGAGAAGATGATCCGGCTCATCGAAAAGATGCGCCGGGCCGGCGAAAGCGTTGGCGGCATCGTCGAAGGCGTGGCCCGCAGTGTTCCTGCCGGCTGGGGCGAGCCAGTCTTCGACAGGCTTGAAGCGGATTTGGGAAAGGCGATGCTAAGTCTGCCCGCGTCAAAGGCGTTTGAAATCGGCTCAGGCTTCGGCGGCATTTTGCTCACGGGCAGGCAGCACAACGATCCGTTTCGCATGAAGGGCGGGCGCGTCCGCACCACGACCAATCTCAGCGGCGGCATCCAGGGCGGCATCAGCAACGGCGAGACGATTTATTTTCGCGTCGCGTTCAAGCCCGTCGCGACGGTGATGCACGAGCAGGACACGGTGAGCGTGGACTTGAAGAACACGACGTTGAAGGGCAGGGGGCGTCACGATCCGTGCGTGCTCCCGCGCGCGGTGCCGATGGTCGAGGCGATGACGGCGTTGGTGCTCGTCGATCACGCGCTGCGGCAGCGGGCGCAGTGCGCGTAGGAAGATCGAAGGCTAAAGGCGAAAGCTCAAGGGAAACTCCAGGCTCCAGGCCCCAAGCTCCAATTACGCAACGCGGCTCGTGTCTGTTGGAGCTTAAGCTTTGGAACTTCCCTTGAGCTTTGAACTTTGAGCTTTGACCTTCGCGAGTGTCTTGGCGATGCGCTGCCAGTGCGTGCCGCGCCAAAAGAGGCGGTCGCAGCGCGTGCAGAGGAAGTACTCGTCCAACCAGCGCGCAGTCTTCGGCGGAATGCGGTCGGCGACGGTTTGCTTCTCGACCACACGCAATTCTCCGCCGCAGGTCATGCAACGCGGCGCTCGGACGCGCAGACCGAGCGCGGTAAAGAGCAATTCGAGTTGCTCGCCCAGGCGCAGCGACGATGGAAGGCAGACCGCGGGAATTTCCCCGTCGCGCAAAACGCCGCGCTCCATCATCAACGTGTCCGTAGTCACGAGCGTGGCGCTGACCCGGCGGGCCTCGCGGATCAGCGCAGCGTCACCTTCCTCCGCCGGCCACGAGGCTTCGTAACCGGTCGCGCGCAGCCAGCGGGCGAGTCCACCGAGGCCGGCGTCGCAGACAAACCGGTCGGGGAAGCCGCGCGTCTCGCCGCTTTGCCAGCGCAACTCCGCGTGCAGCCGCGCGAGGACGTGCGTGGCAGAGAGGCCGTCGCGGCGGGCAAGTTGTGCGGCGTGCTCAAAGTGCGCGACGGTTTCAGCCTGCGGATCGCGGCAGCCGGAGTTGCGGAGAAGACGGTTGAAATCCAGCTCGTAGAATTTGCGGACACGGCTCATCGGCTCGCGGGCAACTTACCACGCGCCGCCGCGTTGTGTCAGCGCGCACCCGCGCCGGCGAGCCACCATTGAAGCCATTCGCGTCCGCCGAACATCCAGATCAACGTCGCCACCGCGATGTACGGACCGTAGGGAATCTTGCTCGACCATTCCTTGCGCCCAAGCAGCACGAGCCCACCGCCGATCACCGAGCCGATCATCGCGCTGACCATCAGCGAGAAGATCACCGCCTTCCAGCCGAGGAACGCGCCGATGCCGGCCATGAACTTCACGTCGCCAAATCCCATCGCCTCGCGCGGCACCACCAGGCTGTCGGTTTCCACCTCCATGAACGGCACGTCGGTGGGCGTGAACGTCCGCTCGCCGATCACCAGCTTTTCGGGTGTGAGCGCGATGGCCACGTCCTCGAACAACTCCGGATACGGTTCGCCGGCGCGTTCGCACACCGCGGCGCGCCGCGCGTGGAGCCGCAGCGTGTCGCTCTTGCGGAAAAACATTTCCTCGAAAGGCACGCGCTCGGTGGCGGGACGGAGGGATAGCGGCGAGATGAAGTAACGCTCGCCGGTGAGCACGGGCAGCGGCGGTTTGCCGAAGAGACGTTCCTTGAGGCTGCGGGTCGTTTCCGTCGGAGTTGCCGGCGCGGGGGCGGGTTCGAGGACACGCACGAAAACTTCACCTTCTCCGCTGAAGCTCGTCTCGGCACTCTGCACCTCCACGCGCCCGTTGCCCGCGCGCAGCGTGCCGTTGGTCAACACCTCCTCGCCGACGAACGCGCGCGCGAAGGCGAGCGTGAGCACGCCGCTTTCGGGATCGAAACCCTCGACGCCTGACAGCGGCACGGGCGTGCCGGGCAGTTCCATTTCCGTTTCGTGGAAGACGACGCGCGAGCCGGCGGGCAGTTCCAGTTTCTTTTTTCCGAAGAGCAGTTTGCCGCCGTTGAGCACGGCGAAGACAAGGCCGCCACCAACGGCGATGCCCAGGCCGCTTTGGAGCAAGGCATCCGGGCGCGACGTGGTGAATTGCAACGCCGGCAGCGCGAGCGACGCGAGAAATCCGACGACCATTCCGCCGATGGTGATTTCATCCGGGATGATGAAGTGCTCGATGTCGATGAACGTCGCGACGATCAGCCCGGCGACGAAGACGCAATAGATCGCCGCGAGCAGCATCGTCGGTAGCGGATTATCGCGCGAACCGTACTGGAGCCAGCACGCGAAAAAGAGCGCGCCGGTGAGCAGCTCGACGAGGAAGTAACGGATCGAGATGGGCGCGCGGCAATTGGCGCACTTGCCGCGCAGCGAGAGCCAGGTGACCAGCGGGACGTTCAGATACCACGGGATCGAGTAGCCGCAGTGCGGGCAGTGCGACGGCGGCGCGATGATGCTCATGCCGCGCGGCATCCGGTAAATGCAGACGTTGAGGAAACTGCCCCACAGACAGCCGAGGACGAAGAACGCGGCCGACCAGAAGTGGAACGGCACGGCGGCCCAGGTGTCGGGGTTGAAAAGTGCGGCGAGCATGAGTTAAACGCGGAACGCGGAATGCGGAATGCGGAATGAACGCCGGACGCACGGCCGATTTCCGGGCTCCGCGTTCCGTGTTCCATGTTTTTCAGCGTCCATACACATTCCTCAGCAGTGCGGCGCGCATGATCTCGACCGGCGCGCGTTTGCCCGTCCAGATTTCCAACGCGGCGGTGCCTTGGTAGAGCAACATGCCGAGACCGTTCGCCGTGCGGCAACCGGCCTTCTCCGCCAGCTTCAGCAGCGGCGTCTCAGCAGGGCGATAGATCATGTCGTAAACAGCGCGGGTGCCTCTGAGTGAAGATTCTTCCGCGTCGAAGGGCAGGGGATCGTCCGCGCGCAGGCCGAGCGACGTGGCGTTGAGCACGAGGTCAACCACACCGTCGGGATAGCCGATGGCGGTCTGGACTTTCGGAGACCGGCGTTTGATTTCGTGCTGAATCGCCTGCGCTTTGCTGCGCGTGCGGTTGACGAGGTTTAGGGACCGAACGCCCGACTCGGCGAGCTTGAGCGCCGCTACGCGTCCCGCGCCGCCCGCGCCGAGCAGCAACACGCGCGCGCCGCGCAGATTCACGCCGAGGTCCTCGCGCAACGAACGTAAAATGGCGTCCGCGTCCGTGTTGAAGCCGACGGCGCGAATGTCTTCGGGCACGTCACCGTCGCGGAACTTCATGAGCGGCTGCCAGCGTCCTCTCTCGTCACGCGCCTCGAAACGAATGGTGTTCACCGCGCCCCAGCGCTTCGCCGACGCGTCGAGCACATCGACCATTTTCACGGCGAGCAGCTTGTGCGGCACGGTGAGGTTCAGGCCGATGAACTTCATCCGCCGCGCGCCCTCGATCGCGTCGCGGAGATTGTCGGGGTGAACGTCGAAGGCGAGGTAGCGCCAGTTCAGCCCGAGCGCCGCGAGGCCGGCGTTCTGAAAGGCTGGCGAGGCGGAGTGCTTGACCGGATGCCCGAACACCGCGCAATAGCGCGTGGTTGCGTCGATGGTCTGGCTCGTTTTGCCCGGCACGTCGCGCGGAGGATAGGAGCGGCCCCCCTGTGGGCAAAGCCGAAAAGTCGTTTGACAGCCGGACCTCACAGCGCAGTTTAGAGCAGTGCATTCCGGCCGGCGAAGACCCTTAACCCGACCTCTCTGATGAAACTCTCGCGGCGTTCCGATGCTCGCGATGTTGCCCTTGGCGCAGCCTTGATTGCTGCGGTGCTTGCTCAGACGGGCGGTGCCGTCCACGCCGCGACCACGCGCACGTGGGACGGCGGCGGTGCCAATGGTTTCTGGACCAACCCGACCAATTGGGTCGGCGACGTCGCCCCCGTTGCGGGCGATGCGCTGGAATTCCCGCCCGGCGCGGCGCGGCCC
>DATDFH010000440.1:0-2116 GCA_036522715.1 Verrucomicrobiia bacterium | reverse complement strand
GTAACGCGCGGCGTCGAGCCAGTAACGCCCCATGTGCTCGCCGTAGTGCGGCGACTTGAGCAGGCGGTCCACGACTTTTTCGTAGGCATCGGGCGAACGGTCGGCGAGAAACGCATCAGCTTCGGCCGGTGTTGGGGGCAGGCCGGTGAGATCGAGCGTCACGCGCCGGATCAACGTCTCGCGGTTCGCTTCCGCGGACGGCGCGAGATTCTTCTCCTCGAACCTCGCCGCGATGAACTGGTCGATGGGCGTGCGCGCCCAGCGTGAGTTCTTCACCACTGGCGGCGCCGGTTTCTTCGGTGCGATGAACGACCAATGACCCTCGAACTTCGCGCCTTGGTCGATCCAGCGACGGATGAGTTCAATCTGCTCCGTCTTGAGCGTCTTGTGCGACTCCGGCGGCGGCATCAGATCGTCGTGATTTTTCGTCGTGAGCCGCTTGAAGACCTCGCTTTGCTTCGCGTCGCCGGGCTTGACGGCTTGGTAACCGCCGAGGTCTTTCAACATGCCGTCCTGGGTGTCGAGCCGCAGCTTGGCTTTGCGCTTCTTCTCGTCCGGGCCGTGGCAGTGGAAGCAGTTGTCCGAAAGAATCGGACGAACTTCACGGTTGAAATCAACCTTCTTGCCGGTGGTGGCGGCGAACGCGGCGACGGACGGCGATGCCGCGACCAGCACACCCAGCGTAAAGGAACGAATGGAATTAAGCATGACCATGACTACAGACGAATCCGGCAATGGAATGTTCGGTGCAAGCTAGCGTGCCCCGGAACCGTTGCCCATGCAGAAAGCATGACGCGCGGATGTAGGATTCTCCCGGCGGCGGCGCTACTTCAACAGCGATTGCGCGTGCCGGCGCGCGGCGTCGCTCTGGCCGCCCAACATGCGGGCCAGTTCGGTGACGCGTTCCTTCGCATCGAGAAGATGGATCTCCGAAACCGTCCGGCCGCCCTCGACCTGTTTGGTGACGACGTAATGGGCGGCGGCTGCCGCGGCGACGGGCGCGAGGTGCGTGACGCACAGGACCTGATGCTCGCGGCTGATCTGCCGCATTTTTTCGCCGACGGCCACGGCGGTTTCGCCGCCGATGTTCGCGTCCACCTCGTCGAAAATCAGCACGGGCACCTCGTCCTCGACGGCGAGCACGGTTTTGAGCGCCAACATCACGCGTGCCATTTCACCGGAGGAGGCGATGGCGCGGAGCGGCCGGGCGGGTTCGCCGGGGTTGGGCGCGAACTGAAACTCGACGGAGTCGAACCCGGTGGAGTGAGGCGCGGCGGCATCGGTCGAAAGCGTGATGCTGAACTGGCTTTGCGCGAATCCCAAGTCGCCGAGGTGTTTCGTCACCGAATTGCTCAACTTGGGTATGAGTTTCTTGCGTTGCGCGCTGAGGTCGCCACCGACTCGTGCAAGTTCGGTGTCGAGTTTGTTGAGATCGGAGTTCAAGCGGGCCAGCTCGACGTCGCGCGATTCGAGTTGCTGGAGTTTTCGCTTGGCGTCGTCGCCAAACGCGATGACTTCCGCAAGCGAGGCGCCGTACTTGCGGCGGAGCGAATGGATGAGGTCGAGCCGCTCCTCAAGTTCCTGGAGGCGTGCCGGGTCGAGATCGAGTTTGTCCGCGTAGCGCGAGAGTTCGGCTTGAAGATCGCGAAGCGACGCGACGGCCTGTTCGTGCTGCTGCCTGAGCGGCGCGGCGGCGGGGTCAACGCGCTGCAACTCCTGTAAATGGCGGCCCACCGCACCTGCTTGATCGAAGAGCGAATTCTCGTCGTCGCTCAAGACGCCGAGTGCGCTCTGGCAAAGCTCCAGCAGCCGCGCCGCGTTGCTCGCCCGCTGATGTTCGCCGGTGATCTGTGCTTCCTCGTCCGGGTGCAGCTTCGCGGCGGTGATCTCGTTGACCTGATGCCGGAGCAGGTCGAGTTGCTGGGCGTACGTTTTTTCGTCCACGATGAGCGTGGCTTTCTGCGACTCGATTTCGGCGCGATGTCGGACGAGGCCGGCGAATTGTTCGCGCAACGGCAGCAGGCCGCCGAATGCGTCGAGGATGGCGAGTTGGCGCGCGGGTTGGAGCAGGGACTGGTGCTCGTGCGGACCGTGGATGTCCACGAGCCACTGACCG
>DATDFH010000439.1:0-11517 GCA_036522715.1 Verrucomicrobiia bacterium | reverse complement strand
ATGGCCAACCGTAAAGCCATCGGCCATTGCCGGACGACGGGCGAATAAACCACGTCGCACAGGGCGGAAGTCAGCGCCGCCACACACAACCACACGTTCACGCTCCACGACTTGCGCAACGAGAACTCCCTGTCGCCGATGACCGCCTCGCCTGGAACATTTGGTTTCGCATTCATGGAACCAGTGTAAAGGATACTTGTCACATGTCAAGTATGCTTTACAGGAGGCTCGCGGCCATTCGAGGCAATACGCTTTGTGTGGTTCGCAAGTTTCGCGGGGAAGGAATTCGCCCGGTCGGAGACCGGCGCTCCGGCATCAGTGCGAATCAGCGCAGACCAGAAGTTCAACGCCTTTGCGTCTTCTGCGCTGCTTTGCGGCCAACCTACGCCAGCACCGGCTTCACCACATTCCCATGCACGTCGGTCAGGCGGTAGTGGCGGCCCTGGAATTTGTAGGTGAGGCGTTCGTGGTCGATGCCGAGGAGGTGCAGCACCGTGGCTTGGAAATCGTGGACGTGGACCTTGTTCTCGATGGCGTTGAAGCCGAATTCGTCGCTCGCGCCGTAGCTCAGGCCGGGCTTCACGCCGCCGCCGGCCATCCAGAGCGTGAAGGTGTAGGGATGATGGTCGCGGCCCCATTGCTTGGTCTCCTCGATCTTGCCCTGCAAGAACGGCGTGCGCCCAAACTCACCGCCCCAGATGACCAGTGTGTCGTCGAGCAGGCCGCGTTGCTTGAGGTCCTGCACCAGCGCGGCGCTCGGGGCGTCCACGTCGGTGCATTGGATTTTGAGCTGCGTGTTGAGGTTGCGATGCTGGTCCCAGCCGGCGTGCATGAGCTGGATGAACTTCACGCCACGCTCGGCGAGCCGGCGGGCCATGAGGCAGTTGTAGGCGTAGCTGCCCTGCCGACGCACGTCGGGACCGTAGGCGTCGAGGACGGAGGGCGGTTCCTTCGAGAGGTCGGTGAGTTCGGGGACGCTGGCCTGCATCTTGTAGGCCATCTCGTATTGCGCGATGCGCGTGGCGATCTCCGGGTCGCCGAATTCGCGCAGCTTCAGTTCGTTCAACTTCGCGAGGTCGTCGAGGATGCCGCGGCGCACCTCGCGGCTCATGCCGTCGGGGTTCGAGAGGTAAAGCACCGGGTCGCCGCTGCCGCGGAATTTCACGCCCTGAAACTTCGACGGCAGGAAGCCGCTGCCCCAGTAGAAGTCGTAGAAGATCTGGCCGCAGCTCGCCTCCTTGTCGCGCGAGGTCATCACGACGAACGAGGGTAGCTCCTGCGTGTCGGTGCCGAGGCCGTAGGTGAGCCACGCGCCCATGCTCGGGCGGCCGGCCATCTCGGAGCCGGTGAGGAAAAACGTGATGCCGGGCGCGTGGTTCACGGCCTCGGTGTGCATGGACTTGATGAAGCACAGGTCGTCCGCGATGGCCGCGGTGCGCGGGAGGAAATCGCTCACCCACGCGCCGCTCTTGCCGTGCTGCTTGAAGTTCGTGATTTCGCCGAGCACCGGCCGCGCGGTCTGGTTGCCGGTCATGGTGCTGAAGCGCCGCCCGCCCACGACCTCGTCGGGAATCTGCTTGCCGTGCCATGCCTTGAGCTTGGACTTGTAGTCGAACAGATCCACGTGCGACGGCGCGCCGTTCTGGAAAAGGTAGATGACGCGCCTGGCTTTCGGGGCGAAGTGCGGGAGGTCGGGAAGGCCACCAGAAGCGCGGCGCGCGGAACTCGGAACGCGGAGCGAGTCAGCGCCGAGCGCGTCGCGATTCAACAACGATGCCAGCGCCGCCGTGCCGAGACCCATCGCACCGCGGCCGAAGAACTGGCGGCGAGTCAGGAAAGCCCGATGTTCAAGGAACGGGTTCATTTCGCTTTTTTCTTCGCCGAGCTTTGGACGGCATCGGCGGCGTAGGCTTTCACGTCCTCCTTCGTCAACGTCGGCGGGCCGTTGAGCCAACCGAGCGAGCCGAGGAATTTGTCCATCTCGATGGTCGTGTCGTAGAAGCGGTCGAACGAGCGGCGCAGACCGAAAAAGCTGTGGCCTTCGCCGGGGTAGATGACCGCGTCCATGCGCGTGCCGACCGCGCGGCATTTCTCCTGAAACTTCTTCACCACCGGCACCGGCAGGATCGCGTCCTGATCGCCCACGAGGATGATTCCTGGCGGAGCGCCCGCGCTCACGCTGACGAACGGCGAGATTTTCGTGTAAGCCGCGATCAACTCGGCAGAGGCTTTTGGCTTCTTCGCGTCGGCGCCTTCATCCGACGCCTGTCCCTCATGAAGCAACGCGGGGTTGTAGAGCACCATTGCGTTGGGCAGGCAGGAGATTTTCAGGTTGTCCTGCGGATCGTCGGTACCCTCCACCATGCCGACGAACGCCGCGAGATGTCCGCCCGCCGAGCCGCCACCGGACGCGATGCGCTTCGGATCAATGCCCAACTCCGCCGCATGACTCCGCACCCAGCGCATTGCGGACTTCGCGTCGCGACAGGCGTCGAGCGGCGCCTCCTTGCGATTGTCGGCGACCAGGCGGTATTCGACCTGGATGCTCACCATGCCGCGCGATGCGAGATATTTGCCCTGATAATTGAACTGCGTCGGCGTGCCCTTACCGATCATCCAGCCGCCGCCGTGGTAGAAAACAATCGCGGGCCGCTTGTCGTCAGCTTTCCAACCCTCGGGCTTGGTCACGTAGAGGTGCAGATTGCGCTCACCCGCCTTCTTGTAAACGTGCGCCTCGCCCAGCGGCTTCAGTCCGCTGATTTCCGCCGCTTCCTGATCAGCGCTGGATTTGCGATTTGCCTTCTTCGATTGCGCGAACGCGGGCGCAAAGAGAGTGAGGCTGAGAACGATGACAAGTGCAGTGATCTTCACTGTAGGAAAGAGAGATGTCGGCAGACGAATGACGTGCTCCTCACACCGCTGGCGTGAAGCCCATCACGAGGTCAAACTTCGCGGCAAGTTCGCCCGCTTTTGCTCCGGCAATCGGCTTGAACTCGACTTCGAGCGCCTTCGAGTTTTTCACGCCACGCGTCACGTTGTCGTTGGCGTTGAGCGGATGATCCTTGATGTGCAACTCGGTGGTCCACTTGTCGTGACCTTTGACCTTCACGGCATAGTGAATGTGCGGACAACGGCCGGTGTAGGCGACGGGCTTGATGGTGCGGAAAAGATATTCGCCCGATTCGCCGGTGAGGAAACGGCCGTAGCCCTGGAAATTTTTGTCCGCCTTCGATTTGTCGCCACCGCTGCGGCTGTGGATGTAGATGCCGTTGTGATCGGCCTCCCAGATTTCGACGATTGCATTACGGACCAGTTCGCCATCCGGCCCAAGCACGCGTCCGCTGACGTAGCTGATCTCGCCGACCGCAGGCGTAAGCGCGTCGTTGATGAGGATGAGATCGTTGTCCGTATCGAGCGGCAGATGGTCGGGGTAAAACGGCCCGAAACCGACCTTCGGCGTCTGCTGGAGCGCGGCGGCAAAGGCCCCCGGTGCGGTAAAGAAAGCGGCGCTGAGTCCGAGAGTGTGGAGAAACTGGCGGCGGTTGGTGTTCATGGCAGTGGCGTGGTGGTTAGGGTGTTGACAGGTCAAAACGTAGCCGGGGCTGGGTTGGTTGGCGATTTCAATTTGAACCCGCCCCGACGCCCTCACTTCTTCACGGACTGCGCTGCCTTCTCGGTCAGCAGATACGTCATCAAGTCGCGCAGTTCGGTGGCCGTGAGCGCCTTGTCGAGGCCCTCGGGCATGAGCGAAACGGTCATCGGCTCGACCTTCACGATGTCGGCTTTCTTCAGCTTCGCGACCTTCCCGCCCGCCTGTGCGATGCTCAAAGCGTTCTCGTCTTCGCCGACGCGCGTGCCGGCGACCGGTTCGCCCACTTTGAGCGAGACGGTGTAGCCGACAGCGTCGGGATTGATCGCGGCGTTCGGCTCGACAAGGTCGCGCAACACGCTCGCGTAGTCGCGGTGGACAAGGTTGTTCAAATCGGGGCCGACCGCGAAACCTTCGCCACGAAGGGTGTGGCACGTTGCGCACTGCGCCTTGGCGCGAAACAGTTCGTGGCCGCGCTCCCAGTCGCCGCCGGTGATTTCGGGAATCTTGCGCTCCAGATTGTCCTGCGAGCCGGGCTTCGCGAACGGCAACAGAAACCGCCGTGTGCCGGGCGCGCGCATCCGGGCATCGCGGTCGGTAGAATACGAGACGTCGAGCGAACGCGCGGGCGTCGCGAGCGTCAGTGTGAACGAAGGCCACTCATTCTCCTTCACGCCGGCCACGGTGAGGCGTGACTCATGTTCGCTCACGCTTTCAATCTTCGCGCCGCTCGCGACGAGTTTGAGCGCGCCGTCACTCTTGAAGATGAGCGTCACCGTCTCTGGCGTCGGCGTGTAGCCCAAGTCCGCGCCCGGCTGCGTGGCGGGCTGGAGCATGTTGAACAGGTCGAGCTTGCCCCGGAGCGTGAGCGTGCCGGCAACGGAGAGGTTCTTCCAAAGCTCGTCATGCGTGCCGCTCGCACGAGTGAATTGTTTCGCTGCGATGAAATCCGGATGCGGCAGCCTGCCTTTCCAATTGCCCGTTTTGCCTCGCCACTCAGCAGCGACGCCGGAGAGGTCATGCGCGAGATCCAGCGCCGGCTGTTTCGTGCCCAGGTCTGCAGCGATGGCGAACGCGTAGTTGTAGGCATCGCTTCGCGAAGCCGTTTCTACGACAAGACTTCGCCCGTCCACGCCGGCTCGCGCTGACTTCACTCCCAGCGAATGCCGCGGCTGGCGTTGCTGCATCTGCACGACGGCGTAGCCTGGGCGCATCTTCTCGATCTGATCCGCTGCCGAGACGTAGCGGCCAAACTCGATCTTCGTGCGCGCCGCGAGGCTGCTGGCAGCGTTCGTATCGACCTTTCGATCGAAGGCGATCACAGTCTCCGTCGGGCTTGCAGCCCACGCGAGCACCGGCAGCGGAGCGGAGTCGCCGCGGTAGCTGATTTTGAAAATGCGTCCCTCGCCTCTCGGCCCGTTGCCCCAATCGGGCTTGCCGCTGTGGCAGCAGACAACGAGATCGCCCTGCGGTGAAATCGCGCAATCCACTGCGAGCATCCCGAGGTTGGCGATGAGTTGATTTTGCGCGACGTAGCCGGCCGCCGTCTTCGCCAGCGTCGTGCGCCAGAATTTGCCCCGCGATTCGCCGGTCACGAGCGCGTCGTCTTCCCAGAACGCGGGACCGAATCTCCCACGTCCAGCGACCGGCGTATTGAAGCGGAAGCCGCACGTGCTCTGATGCTGCGGGCCAAAATCCCACACGCTCGGTTCATCGACCACGTTCGGCAGGAACTTCGGATGACGCGGCGGGAAGCCATAGTGGCGGCCGGTCTGGATGTGCAGCAACTCGTCGAAGGGATTTCCATTCGGGCACCACGTCGCGCCTTCCTGATCGGTGCCGAAGAGATCGCCGTGCTTGTTGAACTGCAGCGACATGATGTAGCGCAGACCGCTCGCGAGTTGCTCCACCTTGCCATCGGGCGTGAAGCGCATGAGGCAGCCGCGGCGTTGATCGGTGGAGTAGTGCGGTGTGCCCTTGTTCGCACCGCCGTCGTGCCAGTAAGGATTGTTGTAACCCGCATTGCCCATCGTGACGTAAAGCGCGCCATCCCGGCCGTACGCCATGGCCATCGAGCTGTCCACGCGGCGGTGATTCAAATACGGCGCGGCCACGAGCGCGGGATCATCGAAGCCCCTGAAGACCGTCTCGCGCTTGTCGGGCACGCCGTCACCGTCGGTATCGCGGAAGCGCACGATCTCGTCGGTCAACACGATGTGCGGTTCGCCGTTGCGCACGACCATGCCGAGCGGATAGTTCGCGCTCGTCTCGGACCAGAACGTGATGACCTTGTCCTCCAGACCATCGCCGTCGGTGTCGTGCAGCAAATGAAACCGCCCATCGTAACCCGCCGCGAACAGCCGGGCATCGGGCGCATACTCCACGTTGTTGATGCTCGTAAGTTTCACCGGCAACTCGCGCACGACGAAACCGGGCACGAGCATCTGCGGAAGCGATTCGACCGCTCGCACGGCCGTGGTGAGCACTAGCAGCAAGGCCAAGGCGCCGGCAATTGTCTTCATACGGAGGATTCGCGCGTTTAGCCCAGTTCAGGCGCGCTGCCCGAGTTTCTTCAGCACCGCCACGCCTTCACTCCATTCCACTTCATGCGGCAGGCGGTGGCTCTTCGCGGCGATGGCGGAGACGATACCGGCGGCCTCGCCCATCGCGGTGGCGTTGCCGGTGACGCGGTAGCTGGAGTGCGCGATGAAATCACCGCTGATGCAGCGGCCCGCCATCATCAGGCCGTCCACGTCCTTCGCGATGAGGGCGCGCAACGGGATGTCGTAGGGCTTCACCTTCAGGCCGTGCTTCTCGATTCCGGAAACCTCGTTGTGCTCCGCGCTCGTGGCGTGGACATCAATCGAAAACGTCGGCCTCACCACCGCATCCGCATGCCTCGCGCCGGTGGTGACGTCGGTCATGTTCACCGTGTAGCGGCCGGCAATGCGGCGTCCGTCGCGCACGCCGATTTGCTCCGCCGTCGCGGCGATTTGCACGCCGTCCCACGGGCCGCCGAGTTTGCGCAGGCCGTTGGTGATGCGGTTCATCTCGGCGCGCGCCCGCACCGTCGCCTCCGTGACCTGCGCGGCGTCATAAGGCTTGATGCCAAACTCGTGGTTCATCATCACGAGCATCAAGTTGTCACGCACCTGCCAGAGCGTGGGCTTGCTGTAAGAGGGGAAAAATCCGGCGCGCTGGATTTCCTTGAGGAACGCGTCCTTGGCGAGGTTGTCCGCGGCGCTCGGGTCGGACTTGTGGATGAACTCGCGCAACGCCGTCCAGTCCTTCACGACGAGCAGCGCGTTGAGTGACATCGGCTGGCACGGGCAATCCTTTGCCTCGCCGATTTCCCACGCACAACCCGCCAGTGCGCCGAGGTCGCCATCGCCGGTCGTGTCGATAAACACCGGTGCGCGCCACGCCTGCCGGCCGGACTTCGACTCGGTGACGACGGTGGAAAGCCGCCGGCCATCGCGATACGCAGCGGCGACGCGCGTGTGAAACTGGAACTTGACGCCCGCCTCGACACACAATTCCTCCAGCAAAAGCTTCATCCCCTCTGGCTCGTAGCAAACGCTCTTCTTGCTCGTGCCACGCCGCACGCCGCGCTCGTCGAGCTTCACCAGTAGCTCACGCGCAAAGCCGGGCTTGTCGAAATCCAGCAGGTAGCCGAGCAGGCCCGCCGTCCAGACGCCGCCGAGGCAGCCGCGCCATTCGAACAGCCTCACCTTCGCGCCCGCGCGCGCCGCCGTGATGGCCGCGGAAACTCCCGCCGGCCCCGCGCCGCACACGATCACGTCCACGTCGCTCACGAGCGGCAGCGTCATCGCCGGCTCGTGAAAATTCTTCCCGTCGGCGGAAACAGACCCCTTCTTGTCAGCACCGGAGACGAGTTGAGGTGCGGCGACGGCCCCGAGCGCGGCGGCGCCAAGAAAGCTGCGGCGGGTAAAAGAATCCTTCAGAGAGTTCATGGCTTTATGGTCGTCACCTTACCAGACGCGGATGCTTGAGCGAAGCGTCAATTACCTGGCTTTCCCGGCCAGGACATCATCCATCGGCGGCGCGTCGTGTTCACCGGTGCTTTCGTAGCCGGGCGTTGCCTTGCCGTTCACGAAACGGATCCGTTCAGCGACACCCTTGCCGAAGCCAAGTCCGCTGATTTTCAATTCCTCGATTTTGTCCTCGGCGCGCACGCCAACTTGCGTGTCGTAGATGGCGCAATCGGTGATCATCAGGTGCGCGCCGCCACGCCGACCGGGGCCGCGCAGACGAAAGGCGATTTCGTTGTCGGAGAAAACGCAGCGGGTGACCTCGGCGTTCACGTTTTCCTTCAAGTTCAACGCGGCGGTGCTGCCGATCTGCGCGGGCTGGTTCCAGCCGTGCATGAAACAGTCGCGAATTTTCAACTCGCAGCGCGGGCCGTCCGGCCTCGTCTTGGTGTCCACCGCATTTTCGCCGGGACGATCGCCGGCCTTGAAGCCGCCCGCCGCCGTGGGCAACGGGCCGGTCCAGAGCGCGCAGTTCTCGATCACCACCACGCCCTCCGACTTGCGGCCGGGATCGAACTGGATGCAATCGCCGGAGATGAGCGAGATGTCGCAGTTGCGGATGACGACGTTGCCCCAGCGGCCCGTGATGCCGTGTGCGTCGTGCTGCTCCTTGAACGTGCCGGCCAGCATGTGATGAATGCGGCAGCTCTCGATCACCACGTTCGTCGCGAACACGCCGACGCCATTGCCGCTGCCGTTGCGAATCTCGCAATGGCGCAACGTGACATTGCTCGCCGTAATCTTCACCAGGTTGCCGCTGGCACCATTGCCATCCACGAGAAAATTTTCGTAAATGCCAGGCTTGGTGATATCGAGCCGGCTGACTTTCTTGGGATTGTCCCGGCAGCCGACCCGGCCATCGGTGCCGACGGCGGGTTGCGCATGAAGTGCGGCCAAACAAACGAACAAGGCGCTGGCGACACGGAGAACGGTGTTTTTCATGGATTTTTTCTCGGCAGCGCGAGCGCCAGCGCGGTGGTCGCCCAACCGGCGGCGGTGATGGAGATGAACTGGTCCTCGCCGTGCGGGTAACCGGACTCGTAGTAGGTCTGAATTGGCGTGCTGCGCGTCGTGACGTGCCACGAACCGTCGGGAAGTTGCGCTTTGAGGAGCCACTGCAAGCCTCGACGGTAAGCCGCATCTGTGGTGGTGATGCCACCGGCCTGATGCAACGCCGTGAGTGCGGTGCCGGTGGCGTAGGCGTCGCTTTCCAGGTTGGCGAGTTGCGCCCAGCCGCCGTCGGCTCGTTGCGTTTTCAACAGCTCTTGCGCGGCGCGGCGAAGGTCCGCTTCGGGAGCACTCGCGACCCGCAGCAACCGCAGACGGAACACGCGGTCCTCGTTGGATTTCGCGGGCGTCTTCAGCGCCCAGGCCTTCACCTGCTCGAATCGCTTGTCCATGCGCTCGCGTTGCTCCGGAGTGCTGAAAGTTTTCAGCCCGCGCAACGCGACGTAGCTGACGGTGAACAAACTCTCCTCACTCGGCGGGCGGACGGACTGCGGCTTCCAGTGTTCGAGTTCCTTCTGATTCAGGAGGAGGAATTCCGCCACGGCCGCCGTCGTCGCGTCAGATTTCCAGCCGCCGTTCTCCAGCGTCCAGAGCGCGTAACCGGCGGTGAGCGCCTTGCCGCCCTGGCCGTTGCCCGCGAGATAATTCGTCCGGTTCTTCGCGAGAAAGTCGGCGGTGAACTTTACCTGTTGCCGCAGATTTTCCTCATCAATCGCGAACCCGCGTGCGCGCGCCGTGGTCAGCGCCATGACGGGCAAGCCCTGGTTGTGGCAAGTGAAGCACTGCTTGCGCTTCTCCATTGAACCGCGTGCCGCCTTTTCCAATAGCGGCAGCGACTTCGCGACGGCGGCGCGGATGGCCTCCGTGCTTGGCCCGCCGCCTTCCGCAGCGAATGCGACCGGCGCGAACGCAACAGCCGAGAGGCTGACGAGACAAGCGACGAGAAGTTGGCGGTTACTTTGCATGAGCGTCTTTCTCCGCCAGCGACGCGCAGACGAGTTCCTCGTCGTTGCGGGCGAAGACGTGACGGTTGGCGAACGTCGGCGGAGCCCAGACCAATTTCCTGCCGGCAAAAAGGAAGGTGGGGGCGATCAAGTGAACACGGCTGATTTCCTCATAACCCGCCGCCGTGAGCCGCGCGCGGATCAGGTTCCCCTGGTCGCTGAAGAGCAGCACGGAATCACCGTTGCGGGTCAGGTGAATCGATGCGCAATGATTCGATGCGGTCACCCGGTCGGTCTCCCAGAGTTGTTTGCCGGTGCGCGCCTCGAGGCAGATCAATTGGCCGGTGATTCTCCCGGCGAACACCTGCTCATCGAGGATCATCGGCATGGACACATGGCTCAACACCCGGCGCGAGACCTTCCTGTCATCCGGCCACAACACCGATGCGGCGGGCTTGTCGCGGTCGAGTTGAAACATCAACCCGCTGATCAGCAGGAGGTCGCCGTGGAAGACCGGAGTCGCCACCGCGTAACTTTCGGGAGTGACGAGTTCCTCCCGCCACCAAGTCTCGCCCGTCGCGGGATTCAAGGAAGTCACCGCCTTCGGTGTCCACACGATCAACTGTCTTTTCCCGCCAGCGCTGATGATGATGGGCGAACTGAAACTGCGCGGCGGATCATCGAGCGCGCGCCAGACTTCCTTGCCCGTGCGTTTGTCGAAAGCGACGACGCACGCGCCCGGCTTGCCGCCGAGGAGGATGATGAGCAGATCGCCTTCGATCAACGGACACGACGTGACGTTCGGCTGCTCCACCAATTTGTAGTCCTCCGCGAGATCCTTCTTCCAGACCAGCGTGCCCTTGGGCGCATCGAGACAAAGCAGGTGTCCCGTCGCCCCCAGCGTGAACACGAGCCCGACTTCGACGATGGGAGTAGCCACTGGCTTGGGCCGCTTCTCCAGATCGATGGGTCGGGGCCCGTCCGCTTCATCGGAGAACGTCCAGAGTGGTTTCCCGGTCTGCTCATCGAAGCAATGAACCCGTTCCCAAGCCTTGGACTTCTCCACGGCGGAGTCGGTGAGATAGACGCGCCCCGCGACCACGACCGGACTGGAGTGCCCACCGCCCACCGCCGCACGCCAGCGAATCTTCAATCCCGCGGCCGGGAAAGTTTGCAGAACACCGGTCTCATTCCAGACGGCGTCGCGGTTCGGCCCGCGCCACTGCGGCCAGTCCTCCGCGCGCGTTGCACAAGCCGCGAACAACACCATCACCGGAGCACAGCAACGAAGAAGCTGGCGATCACTTCGCATGACCAACCCCTTCCGCCAGCGAGGCGCAGACGAGTTCCTTTTCGTTGCGCGCAAAAACATGGCGGTTTGCAAAAGCTGGCGGAGCCCACGCGCAGTTGCGCCCCCCGAACGGCGTGGTGGGTTCGATGAGTTTGACACGGCTTTCTTCGCGGTAGCCTTGTGGCGTGAGTTGCGCGCGGATCAAATTCCCCTGTTCGGTGAACAGCAGCACCGCGTCAGGCGTGGGCGTGACGTGGATGCTCGCGCCGCTCTTGAGCGTGGTGACGGTGTTGGTCTGCCACACGAGCGCGCCGGTGGCGGCGTCGAGGCAGACAAGTTCGCCGGAGGACTTCGCCGAGTAAATGTGGTCGCCGCGCAGCATCGGCGAGGAGGTGTTGCTCAGGAGCCGCTTGGACGCCGCACGGTTCGTCGGCCAGAGCACGGTGGCGGCCGGTTGTTTGTCATCGAGCGCGAACATCAGGCCGCTGATGAGCAACCGGTTCTTCTGCACGACCGGTGTGGGAATCGAATCGTTGCCGCTGGTCACCATCGGCTCGCGCCACCAGGTCGCCCCGGTGGCGGGATTCAACGACGTCACCGACACGTCCGTCCACACGATCAATTGCCGTTTGC
>DATDFH010000438.1:0-4346 GCA_036522715.1 Verrucomicrobiia bacterium | reverse complement strand
CGCGGCGGTGTTCAACGAGCATTGCGCCGGCTGCCATCGCATCAACGGCAACGGCGGACTCATCGGTCCGCAGCTCGATGGCATCGGCGCACGCGGCGTCGAGCGGTTGTGCGAGGACATCCTCGACCCGAACCGCAATGTGGACAGCCACTTCTTCCTGCACCTCTTCAAGCTGCGCGACGGCTCGACGCTTGGCGGTTTCGTGCGTGGCGAAGCCGGGCAGGTCCTCCTCATCGCCGACGCCAGCGGTCAGGAGCAGCGCATCGCCAAGGCGGACGTGGTCGAGGACAACGTCACTGCGATGTCGCTTATGCCGCCAGCTTTCGCGCAGGCGATTCCGGAGCAGGATTTTTACGACTTGCTGGCGTTCCTGCTCACGAGCGGGCCGGCTGGTGGCAAACAGTGATGCTCGCAGGAGCCAGCGTGGGACGCGGAGCCGCCTTGCGCCGGTTTTCACGGTGGACACCGAAGATCGTCCGTAACTTCGATGAGGGCAGAAGCGTATTATGAGCATGAGTTTATTGCGAAAGCTGATCGCCGTGGTTTTGCCGTGTCTGCTCGCCGCTTCGGGTGCGTCCGCCGCCGACGGCGGCACGGCGGCGTATCTGGAATCGCGCTTCAAGCAGCTCGACAGGAATGGCGACGGGAAATTGACGGCGGAGGAAGCTGGCAACGCCGACTGGTTCAAGGGACTCGACCGCAACGGCGACGGGTTTGTGACGCTGGAGGAAGTCCGCCAATTCGGCAAGCTGCTCACGCCGCAGTCGGGCAAAGGCGATGCGCGCCGCGCCGGGGAGCAGTTGTTCAAGTGGCTCGATAAAAACGGCGACGGCAAACTCACGAGCGACGAACTGCCGCGCCCGGACCAGTTCGATCAACTCGATCTCAACAAGGATGGCGTGGTGACTTTTGAAGAAGCGCGCGGGGCGCTGGCGTCCCTGGCGGCGCGTCGTGGCGGCTTCGGCGGGCTGCCCAATCTTCCGGCGTCGGGTGCGATCGACGATGAATCACCGCGACAGGGACCGCGGGTGCTCAAGCCCGGCGACGTGGGCGTTGGCCGGCTCGTGCCTGATCTGAGTTTCACCGATGTCGCGGGCAAGGGCGGCAGGCTCAGCGACTACAAGACCAGCAAGGCACTCGTGATCGCGCTCACGACCACAACTTGCCCGGTCGGCAAGCGCTTCTCGCCATCGCTCGCGCGGTTGGAGAAGGAGTTTGGGAAGAAGGGCGTCACGTTCCTGTTCGTCAACCCGACCGAGTCCGATTCGCCCGACTCCATCAAGGCCGACATCAAGACGCACGGTTTCGTGGGCCGCTATGTTCACGACAAGGACCACGCGCTCGTGAAGGCGCTCGGCGCAGCCACGACAACGGAGGTGTTCGTTGTCGATTCGGCGCGCACGCTCGTTTATCGCGGCGCAGTCAGCGACCAGTACGGCCTGGCGTATTCGCTCGACACAGCGCGGCATGAGTATCTGGCCGACGCGCTGAACGCCGTGCTCGCCGGTGCCGCGCCGGAAGTTGCCGCCACAAGCGCGCCCGGTTGCGGACTCGACGCGAAGACTTCGTCATCGAAGCGCGATGCGTTTACCAGCACGGCCAGCGGCGTCACCTATCACAACCGCATCTCGCGCATCCTCCAAAACAACTGCCTCGAATGCCATCACGCGGGCGGCGTGGCGCCCTTCAGCCTCGAAAGCTACGACGACGTGAAAGCGCACGCGGGCATGGTGCGAAAGCAGATCGAGCGCGGCGTGATGCCGCCGTGGTTCGCCGCGCCGGGCAACGCGAACGAGCCGTCGCACTGGGCGAACGACCGCTCGCTCGCGCCGCAGGACCGGGCCGATCTGCTTGCGTGGCTCGGCGGCGACAAGGCGATCGGCAATCCCGCCGACGCGCCGTTGCCGCGGAAGTTTTCCTCGCAGTGGGCCATCGGCGAGCCGGACGCGGTGTTTCAATTGCCCCGCGCCATGGCGATAAAGGCCGAGGGCGTGATGCCCTATCAGTTCGCCACCGTCGAGACGAGTTTTCCGGAGGACCGCTGGGTACGCGCGTATGAGATCATGCCCACCGCGCGCGAGGTCGTGCACCACGTGATTGTGAAGGTGCATCCGAAGGGAACGACGGCGCGCGATGCGGGCGAGGGCACGGAGGGATATTGGGCGGCTTATGTTCCGGGCAACGCGTCGCGCGTGCTGCCGACGGGCTTTGCGAAAAAACTTCCGGCGGGCGCGACGATCAGTTTCCAAATTCATTACACGCCCAACGGCAAGGCGGTGAACGAGCAGATGCGGCTGGGCGTGAAGTTCGCCAAAGAGCCTCCGCAATACGCCGTCCACGTCGCCGCGGTGCCCAAGGTCACGATCAACATTCCGCCCGGCGCGGCAAATCACGTCGAGACCGCGGAACAGTTCGTACCCGGCGATATCACGGTCGCGGCGTTCATGGCGCACATGCACGTCCGCGGCAAGGCGTTCAAATACGAGGTCGCGTATCCCGACGGCCGCCACGAGACGTTGCTCGATATTCCGCGCTACGATTTCAACTGGCAGTTGCGCTACGAGTGCGCCGAGCCGAAACGCATCCCCGCCGGCAGCACGCTGAAGATCACCGCCGTCTACGACAACAGCGCCGGCAATCCCGCCAATCCCGATCCGTCCGCGACCGTGCGCTGGGGCCAGCAGACCTTCAACGAGATGATGATCGGCTACGTCGAGTACTACACGCGCGCGGATGAGGCGGCGCGAACCCAGCGCGGGACGCGGCGGAATTCGTCGGGCGGACAGTGAGGCTGTTGCACGGCGGCACATCGCTTTCTTCGTTGTTTCAATCCACGCCGGTGGCCGGCGCCTTTCACCTTTACTCTGCGAAAGCGCGTTCTTAGCTTCGCCGCGGATGAAGAAGTCCTCGAAGCCACTGAGTCGAAATCCGCACCTCATTCGCTGGGTCAAGAAGATGGCCGCGCTGTGCAAGCCCGACGCCATTCACTGGGTTGATGGCTCGAAGGTGGAATACGACGCGTTGTGCGCGATGATGGTGCGCAGCGGAACGCTCATCCGACTCAACCAGAAGAAATGGCCGGGCTGTTACCTCGCGCGCTCCGACGCCAGCGACGTCGCACGAGTCGAGGACCGGACGTACATCTGCGCGCTGTCCAAGGACGCCGCCGGGCCAACCAACAACTGGGTCAACCCTTTCGCGATGCGTGAGACGCTCAAGGGCCTCTTCAACGGCTGCATGAAGGGCCGCACGATGTACGTGCTGCCCTTCAGCATGGGCCCGATCGGTTCGCCCTTCTCGCAGATCGGCGTGCAACTCACCGATTCGCCCTACGTGGTCGCGAACATGCGCATCATGGCGCGCATCGGGAAAAAGGTTTTCGAACTGATCGACCGCGATTTCCGGCGCGTGGTCCCTTGCATGCATTCCGTCGGCGCGCCGCTCCACAAGGGACGCAAGGACGCCGCGTGGCCGTCCAACCGGCAGAAATACATCGTCCATTTTCCGGAGACGCGCGAAATTTGGAGCTACGGTTCCGGCTACGGCGGCAACGCGTTGCTCGGGAAAAAATGTTTCGCACTCCGCATCGCCAGCGCGATGGCGCGTGACGAAGGCTGGCTGGCCGAGCACATGTTGATCCTTGGCGTCGAGAATCCGAAAGGTGAGAAGACCTACGTTGCCGCCGCGTTCCCCAGTGCGTGCGGCAAGACGAATTTTGCGATGCTCGTCCCGCCCGCGCACTTCAAGGAGCAGGGCTGGAAGGTGTGGACGCTCGGCGACGACATCGCATGGATCAAGCCCGGCGCCGATGGCCGGCTCTACGCGATCAATCCCGAAGCCGGCTTCTTCGGCGTCGCGCCCGGCACCAGCGCCAAGACCAACCCGAACGCGATGAAATCGCTCGCGAAGAACACGATCTTCACCAACGTCGCGCTCACTGACGACGGTGGCGTGTGGTGGGAAGGCATGACCGACGAACCGCCCGCGCACGCGATCGACTGGCAGGGCAATGATTGGACCCCTGCGCTCGCGAAGGAAAGCGGCGCGAAAGCCGCGCATCCCAATTCGCGTTTCACCGCGCCCGCCGCGCAATGCCCCACGATTGACAAGGACTGGGAGAAACCCGACGGCGTGCCCATCAGCGCGATCATCTTCGGCGGCCGGCGCGCGACCACGATGCCGCTCGTCTTCCAGGCATTCAATTGGAGCAGCGGCGTTCACATAGGCGCGACAATGGGATCCGAGATGACCGCCGCCGCCGCTGGCACCATCGGGAAGGTTCGCCGCGACCCGATGGCCATGTTGCCCTTCTGCGGCTACAACATGGGCGAATACTTCCGCCACTG
>DATDFH010000437.1:0-9392 GCA_036522715.1 Verrucomicrobiia bacterium | reverse complement strand
CCGCCGCCACCGCGCCGCCGTTCTGGCCCAGGACGAACGGCGCTTTGCCGTTGACCCACACCTCTGCGTAGTCGTCCACCACGATCTCGAACACGGCCGTCGAGCCGCGTGTGTCGAAGCCGCCGACTTTTTCAGGAATCGTGACATTGATCCGATACCAATTCAGCGAAAGCCGCCCGTGGCCGCGGCGCTTCTCCAGCGAGTCGGAAGGGATGATTTCCCATTTCGAATCATCAAAGTCGGTCGCCCGCGCGTCGGGCGTGAAGTCGAACGTGTTGTTCCCCGGCCCGCTCGCCTTTAGGTCGGCGCCCACGTCGCGATGCTCAATCTCGGCGATGCGTGTGTCGCTGTAACGCCACCGGGCTTTCACGCGCGCGGTGCCTTCGGGCGTGCGGAGGTCCACAACTGCGTTCGGCAGCACGGCCCGCGGCGCATGATCGGCGCGCGCATCGAAGGCGAGGTGCCACGCGTAACCGATGATGAGGGCCGCGAGCAGGCGGAGCCACGGGCACGATAGGTTTAACTGCGATGGAGGCGTCACGGTGTTCATACGTTGGGATTTGCTGACTGTTCGTCGGGCATGTGGCGGGTTCCTTACAGTTGATCGAGCCGACCACCCTCGGATGTCCCCTCAAATCCCCGCCCGCGACTCGTCGCGGCTTCCCGTGAAATTCCGTGGCCGCGAAATCCCCGCGATGCGTCATGGCCGGACGACCGTCTCTACAAACACCCTGTATTTATTGGTGTTCGCGACATTTTCCGGTTTGGCGGGTTTCGTGGCACGGGCAGTGCAAATGGAGTTTCGTCATGAATGCAACCGCCAGACTGGACGTTACCACCGAAAGCGAGTCCGCCGCCTCCTTCGCCTGGCTTGAAGCCCACGGCGATTACCTGTTCAATTTCGCCGTCGGCCAGGTGCGCGACACCAGCGTCGCCGAGGACTTGGTGCAGGAGACTTTCCTGGCGGCGCTCAAATCGCGCGACCGCTTTTCCGGCCAAAGTTCGGACCGCACGTGGCTCACGGGCATCCTGCGCCACAAGATTTACGATCACCTCCGCCGCGTCTGCCGCCATCGCACGGTTTACACCGAGGGTTCTCCCGCGCGGCAGGACCAGGAGGCTTGGGACGAAGCCGCGTTGTGGCTCCACGATGTTGTGGACGAATGCGTACAACCCAGCCGTCGCCTCGAACTGCAGGAGTTTCGGACGAACCTTGAGATGGCGCTCGGCAAACTTCCGCCCCGCATCGCGCAGGTTTTCCAGCTCTACGAAATCGAGGAGCGCCCCAACCGCGAGGTCTGCACTCAACTCGGCATTTCGGAGAGCAATCTCTGGGTGATGCTCCATCGCGCGCGCAAGCAACTGCGCGAGCATCTGGCCTCGTGGTGGCACGGCGAGGCGCGCGAAGAGACCACGAACGCGACCAAATGATTTCCCGTCATGCTGAAAATATCCCGACTTGAACCCGTCAATCACTCGACCACACTCCGGCTGGAGGGAAGTCTCGTCGGTCCGTGGGTGGAAGAACTGGAACACCTCTGTGCGCCGCTCGTGAGCGACGGCACGCAACTCAAGCTGGAACTCGGTGAGGTGAGTTTTGTCGACGACAAGGGCGTCGCGTTGCTCGCCAGTCTGCGCTCACACGGAACCAAACTGCTGAACGCCACGCCGTTTCTCGCCGAGCAATTGAAGTTCGTGCGCTAGGCGCGGGCCGGCCGCTTGATGCCGAGTTTCTGCATCCGGCTGCGCAGCGTGCTGGGATTCATGCCGAGAGTCTTCGCCGCACCGCGGTCGCCCTCGATCATCCAATTGGCCTGCGTGAGCACCGACTCGATGTGGCGGCGCTCTACGTCTTCAAGTTGTGCTCCGCTGGCGGCTGAAGGGACCACGACGGAATCACGCGGCGTGGCCTGTGCCGGCGGTACTGCGAGAACTGCTGCAGACTGCTTGACCGGCCCCGGTTGAAAATCGCTCGCCAGCGTGAGCGTGTTGCCCGCCGACAGCACCACGCCGCGCTCGATGATGTTTTGCAATTCGCGGATGTTCCCCGGCCACGAATACGCACATAGCCGCCCGAGGGACTCCTCCGAAACCTGTTGGATCGGCTTGGCGAACTTCTTCGCGAAGCGCTGCACGAAGAACATCGTCAACAGCGGGATGTCACTCGCACGTTCGTGCAGCGACGGCATCTGCATCGGCACCACGTTGAGCCGGTAGAACAGGTCGCTGCGGAACTTGCCTTCGCGCGCCGCGGCGACGAGGTCGCGGTTCGTTGCGGCGATCACGCGCACGTTCACCTTCACGGTCCTGCTGCTGCCGATCGGCTCGAACTCCTGTTCTTGCAACACTCGTAGCAGCTTCACCTGTGTGTCCATCGGCAACTCTCCGACTTCATCGAGGAAAATTGTCCCGCCGTCGGCGAGTCTGAAGCGCCCGTCACGGCTCGCCAGTGCCCCGGTGAACGCACCCTTCACATGGCCGAACAATTCGCTCTCCACGAGCCCCGCACTGATTGCGCCGCAGTTCACCTTTACCAGCGGGTGATTTCGCCGTGGACTGCGGTCGTGGATCGCACGTGCGATGAGTTCCTTGCCGGTGCCGGTTTCGCCGAGGATCAGGATTGTGGAATCGGTCGGTGCAACTTGATCCACCTGCCGCAACACCGCGAGCAGCGCGGGATGATTGCCGACGATCTCGCCGAAGTTGTGCTCGTTGCGGATTTCCTCCTGGAGGTAGCTGTTTGTCGCTTCGAGCCGCGCCTTTTCGCGTTCCATCAGCACGCGCTCGGTGATGTCGATGAACATCGTGCGCGTGTAGGTGCCGCCCGGATCGGGCCGCGACCACCACTGAATCCACAGCGGCTTGCCGTTGTCCTTGCGGCGCAGTTCGAGCACGACGCCACTGGTGTCAATGCCCTTGCCGATGGATTCGAACGCCGCCTTGAGCCGCTGCTGGGCCTCGGGCGTGTTGGGGATGAAGTTCCTGCCGTAGGTGTGCGGCACATCAGCCTCGGTAATGCCGAGCGTCTTCAACGCGGTTTTGTTCGCCCGGATGAATTTCGAATCCAGCCCCTCGTTCACATACGCGATCGGCGCCTCGTCGAACAGATCGCGCAGGCGCTCCTCGCTTTCGTGGAACTGCCGCTTGAGATGCTCGTAGGCGCGCATGCGCTCCAGTTCCACTGCCGCACGGCTGGCGAACGTCTCCATCACCGAGAGCGTGAGCGGATCGTCCGGCATCGGCTTGTCGTCGATGATGACGAGATGGCCGATCACCTGCCCGTTGGCATCGCGCATCGGCACCCCGAGATAACTTTGCGCTTCCATTTCCACGAGCGGTTTGTCATCGGGGAAGAGCTCTTGAAGGTCGCACTGGAAGCGGCAGGTCTTGCCCTCGGCGACTTTCCAGCACGGCGTTCCCGCGAGATCGTATTCAAACTCTCCACCCGCCTTGCCGCCGGACCAGAATGCCAGCGAGCGTGCGCGATTGTTCAACAAGCACTCGGCCACGAACGAATAACGCACGCCCAGTCCCTTCGCGAGGTGCTGCACCAACGACACGAAAAACTCCCGCCCGCTCACCATCGATGTGCCAGCAATGATCGCTTTGAGCAGCCGCTCGTCGCGTTTCCACTCCGTCACGTCGCGCGAGGAGGCGATGAGCTTTTCCGGCCGGCCTTTCGCGTCGAGAATCGGACTGACCACCACGTCCCACCATTTGGGCGTCTTGGTCTGCGTGGTTGGGAAATAGCCGACGAACCTTCCGATGGCGCCTTTGCGGGCGATGGCGACGGCTTCGAGCGCGTGTTCGCGATCTTCGCCCTGCCAGAAATCCGCCCACAGCGAGTTGAGCACCGGCGCGAGGTCGCAAATCTCCAGGACCTTCATGCCGCCCGCGTTCATCGAGAGCAGCCGGCCGTCGAGATCGAGCATTTTGATGCAATCGGGACTTTCCTCGACGACGCGCGTGGGCAGGTCGCCCTCACCGGGCCGTGCTGGAGGCGCCGACCGCGGCGCGCGTTTGGCTGACGCGACAGGCTTCATAAGCGTCTTTGGAAAACCGCTGGCTCAACCAACGTCACAGCCGGGCATTAAACCCGAAACGCGACGCTTGGGAAACCTACTTTTTCAGGGCCGCGCTGATCGCCTCCTCGACGGCTTCGGGGTGCTCCCACGGAATGAAGTGCGAGTAGTCAGGGTAAACAAGTGTCGTGAACAGGTGGCCCTTTCCTGCGCTGGCCAGTTCGTGTTCGAGCCACGCCACATTCGCGACCGGCACCTGACGGTCGCGACCGCCGTGGAGCATGACGACCGGTGCACGCAATGTCGGGATCAGCTCCTGCAACTTCAGCAAATCAGCGCGCAGTGTGAGCAACTCGCGATTGCACTGGCGTAGCGAGCGTGGCAGCAGCCACGCGAATACCGGCCAGTCGGCAATGCGTTGCGCGAGGACAGTTTTCTCCTGCGCTGGGTCAACGCTCCCGCCGATGAGCACGACACCGGAGATTTGGTCCGGATGCTTCAACGCCGCGAGCAATGCAACCGGCCCACCGTAGCTGTGGCCGACGAGAATGGTGCCGTGCGGCGGTGTGTTGGTGAACAGCGCCGCGAGCACATCGGCCTGGTGTTCGAGGCCCGGCCGTTTGAGCGCGGGAGTTGAATTGCCGAAGCCCGGCCGGTCAATCGCAACCAAGTTCGCGGCCGGAAATGGCTTCGCGAACTGCGCGTGCCAGATGCCAGCCTGTGCGGGTGTGCCGTGGATGAAGATGACCGTGAGTCGTGCGTTCGTTTGCGTCAGCGAGTAGCCGTGGAGCGTGGCGTTGCCGGAGGTTAGCGTGAAGTGCGTCGCAAATTTTCTCAATTCACCCGCCTGACTTTTGAAATGCCAGTCGAGCGCGTGCAGAGCGCCAAGCAGCAAAACGAAAGAAGCGCCGCCGGACCAGAGAAGCCTCTTGATCCAGCGGCGAAGGCGGGATGGGTGGTGGGAACGTCGCAGAGGTGTGGTCAGAGAGAGTTCAGCGTTCCGAATTGTGTGTGGTCCGTCGCGGACTCACTTGCTTGCGGAGGAGATGGCTTCGGGCGCGATGGCGTCGGCGCCGGCTTTCGCCACCTCCTCGTCCTGTTGTGCGCTTCTTGCGCCGCTGACGCCAATTGCGCCGACCACGTGGCCCTCATGAAGGATAGGCACCCCACCTTGCAACGGCGTGAAGTCCGGCAGCGCGGTCATGGTGAAGCGACCCTTGTTGATGATGTCCTCAAAGTCTTTCGTGGGCTTCTTGAAAGTCGCGGACGTGCGGGCCTTGCCGATGGAGACGTTCGCGCCGGCCACGAAGCTGTCGTCCATGCGGACGAAGTAGAGCAAATGCCCGCCGTCATCGACGATGGCGATGGACGGATGCGCGCCGTTGGCCTTGCAGTAAGCCACGGCGGCATCGGCCACCTGTTTCGCGCCGTCCATCGTGAGCGTGGGTTTGGTGGAAGTTTCGGTTTCAGCGAGTGCGTTGGCTGCGGCCAACGCCAGGCCGGCGACAAGTGTGGTGAAGATTGTTTTCATGGAGTGATGAGATGTCGAGTGTTGGAGTGAGAGTTGGATTAGCGCGCGTCAGCGAGCACGGACCGGCCCCACAGGCTGTCCACGGGGTCCTTTTGACCGGCCTTCACCTCGACCAGGCGGGGCCAGAACTTGTCGGCCTTGACCTTGTTCCCGGCGACATCCTTCTTCCACAATTCATCGGCACCCTTCGTATGCTGGAGGATGAGCTGGCCGTCCACGATGGACCAGATGAGTGGATTGCCAGGGCGCACCTTGCCGATGCTGGCGGCGTAACCGCAGTAACCGCCGTAGGCCGGCGCATACTTCGTCGGGTCCTTCTCGAAGGTTGCGCGATTCTCCTGCGAGACGAAGTGGTAGAGCGCGCCGTTGAAGGTCGCCTCGATTTTCGTGTCCCCCTTCATGGGCTGGCCGCCGTTGAAATACGTGACGGGATCGTAATCTTCGAGCGCCACCCCGCGCTTGTCGAGTTGCACGAGCGTCTTGCCGCCGTACACGCCGTTTTTCTCGACGAGGCTGGGCCAGTTCGCTTCGGCTTTCTGCACGTTTGGCTTCAGCTCCTTGTTGAACAGGTCGAACGCCTTCTTGTTGTGCTGGAGAATCAACTTGCCGTCCTCGATCTGAAACCACTCGGGGCTGATCGGCGAAAGGCGGTTGATGCTCGCGGCATAACCGCAGTAGCCACCATAGGCGGGCGCATACTTCGCGGGATTCGCGTCGAACATCGCCTTGTGCTCGGCGGAGGCGAAGTGAAAGACGGCGCCCTCGTAATTCGATTTGAACTTCGCATTGCCCTTCGCGGCCTTGTTGTCCGTGAAGTAGGCGACGGGATCGTAGCCCTCGATGGCGAGGCCGTCCTTGTCTTTCAGGACGAGCGACTTCTTGTGGTCGGCGTTGTGATCCGCGAGCGCCGCCGTGGCGAACGCAAACGCGGTGAGGAGACTGAGCAGACTGGTTTTCATGTTCGTGTGTTCGTTGTGTTATGGATTGTTCGTGGATGTTCGTCGGAGGAAATCGGGAAACCTTTCAGAGCGCCTTTAGTTTTTCGTGAACGCCCTCGCGGGCTGCGTCAACTGCAACGCGTGCCCGTCCGGATCGCGAACGATCACGCTGTGGCTGACCGCGCTGCGCTCATCGGGCAATGAAACCGCGCGCTTGGAAACAAAGCTGGCTCCGCTGGAGCGAAGCTGGGGCGCAAAGGCGCCGATGTCGTCGGTGACGAGCTGCGTGTGCCAGAAGACCAAATCATTCGCCTTCGTATCTGGGGGCAGAGCGCGTCCTCCCGGCGGCGTGATGTATTCGAGGAACTCGATTCCCGGTCCGCGTTCCGCGCGCAGTGCTGTGATGCGCAGCCGCGCGCCGAAGACCTGGTTCAGGTGCTCCTGCTCGGTGCCATAATTCTCCGCGCCGCCGGCGACCTTCATGCCGAGCATGTCGCGGTAGAACGCGAGGCTCTTGTCCGTGTCACTCACGACAATGGCCGTGTGATCGATGCCGAGAAACAATTTGTCCGTGGGCTGCTGCCATTTCGGATCGCCCTTGCCCGGCGGGAACCATATGATTTCCAGCACGTGATCCTCCGGGTCGCGGAAGTAAAATGCCTTGATGCCACCCGCGTCCTTGTTCCACGCCGGCAACGTCTGTGGCGCCGTCGAGACGTGCTTCACCTTGTGCGCGCGCAGGTGCGTGTAAGCCTTGTCCATGTCGCTCACGACGATGGCGATGTGCTGGAACCAATGATCAAAACTGCGCGAGTCAGTCGGAATCGCGTTCCCTTTCCTCGCGAGATGCTCGGTGAGCGTGATGTGCTCTCCTCCCAAACGCAGTTCTGCGGTGCGTGTGCGAGCGCCGGCCAAGTTCAGCAGCTCTTCCTGACTTCTTCCCTGCGTCTCGGTGATAGCAACCTCCGCGAAGGGCAAAACTTTCGTGAAGAATGCGCGCTCCTGATCAAGATTTCCCACGGTTAACCCAATCGCGCCGACCTCGCGCACGGCTCCGCTCGCAGACAACGAGACAATAAGCAATAGCGAGGCGACGAGTTTCGCGCCCAACAGCCAGAACGCATTTCCCTCGCCGCAGGCGAAGAAGCCGCCCGGCTCATTCGCGCAGTGCTCGGCGACGGAATCGAGTTCCGACCAGCGCACTTGCGGGGCTGCCGGCGCAGTCACCCTTTTTTTCCGGCCGAGGGCAGTCTTGCCGGCGGCGAAGCGGCAATGGTTGCATTTCGTTTTCATCGCCAGTTGGTCGGAACAACGGGCGATTCCTTACGCCGCGATCAGCGGGGGATGCGCCGGTAGGAAGCCGGATCGGCGCGCAAGGTCAGCAACTCCCCCTCGCGCACGACCTCGCCGGTGATCTCGATTGGCTCGGCGACGAACTCAATCACTTGTTCGTTGACCGGCTTGCCGTCCGCGGAGACGAGCAGCAGATTCAGCGGTGGCGCATTCTCTCGACGCACGAGCAGCATCGGTGGAATGCCGCCGCTGATACAGCGCACGGCGCAGGCGCGGTGTGGCGTGAGCACACCCGGATTCATCACGCCCATCCAGCACTTGCTGTCCACGATTTCGCCGCGGAACGTCTGGTGCCCGGGCGAAATGCGAGGCGAATCAAGTTTTCCACTTTCGCCGGGCGAGGACTCCAGCGCGCGGATTGAACCTGGTTCCGCTTCGAGCATGAGTTGGTCGTCGCGGTGGATTCGGGTCGCACGCAGTTTCACCGGCTTTCCATCGAGCGCGGCAAGGGCGTCGCGCCGGAGGCCGAACTTGAACGGAGCCACCAGCGGTGCGGCGATGACACGAGCCGGTGCGTTGGTCGCTTCGACACGCAGGACGAGATGCGGATACGGATCGACGCGCAGGATGCCGCTAAAATCCCTCACCTCGCCCCATTCGAAGAATGCGACTCCGATGAGACGCTGTGAGGCCGCGAATCCGAGGCCGGCGAACACGGCCAGCACGAGAATGATCACAACGGCGCGCCGGGCCGAGCGCCCGTAGCTCCGGGGCGCCTTGTCCTCCCAACCGATGTAGAATTCGTCGCGTTCGTTCATGGAGTTCTCATCAAGCTGCGAACGCGTTGCTGAACGCACCACCCAATGACGCGCCCAGCACAGGTGGCGCAAGGAAGTCGCCAGTATAGCCCGCAACCAGCAAGCCGCCTGCGAGGCCGGCCGCGATGCCGAGAACCGTCGCGAGCCAGAAGCCAAAGTTGCTCTGGGTTTGTTCGATCATGTGGTCACGAGTTGAGCGGCTTCGATCACCGCAGGTTCCGCGCGAGCGCCGGGCGGGTTGGGGCGTGGATGCACCAGCACACGCCCGCGCTTCACGCGCACGTTGAAGGTCGGCACTTTCTCGACAAACGGCGCTGGCGACGCGCCCGTTTCAGGCAGGTATTGGTAGCCATGCCAGGGACAAGTGATGCAACCGTCCACGATTTTCCCTTCGCCCAGCGGGCCGTTCTGATGCTGGCAGACATTCGAGACGGCGGAAATTTTTCCGTCGTACTTGAAAATGGCCACGCGCTCGCCGGAGAGGCAGACGATGCGAGCGCGGCTCTCGCGGATGTCCGCGATGGCGCAGGCGTCCACGAAACCATCGTCGCGGGAATCGCGCCCGTTCAGTTCCCGGTCGCTCGGTTTCTCTTTGAATGCCGCTGCGACGTGCAGGCCCAACACTGCGACAAACCCCGCCGCCGTTGCCGCCGCGAAGAGCGGGTGCGTCTCGCCTTGCAGCACGCCAAACGTCACATGGACGACCAGCGACGCGTAAGCGAAATAGACCAGCAGGTGCAGCGCCTTCCACACCGGCGCGGTAAGGTTCGCGAGCCAGAAGTCGTGGCTC
>DATDFH010000436.1:0-5105 GCA_036522715.1 Verrucomicrobiia bacterium | reverse complement strand
AAGCCGCTCTGCCGATTCAGCCGTGGCCCACTTGCACGCGGCGCATTCAGGTTCCGTCCGCCTAGCCCGCGTTGCGACGGGCGATTGTATTGAGGTCCGCTGTCCGGACGCGGCCCCTGGGGCCGGAAATTCCGATTCGCTTGCGGGCCGGGGCCCTCGCGACGCGGACCGTCCTGCATCTGCGGCCCACCCGGTGCGCGCTGGAACGGAGGTTGAAAATTACGGCCATCCTGCGGGCCGAAGTTTCGATTGGCACGCGGACCCGGCGCGCCGCCACGAGGGCCATCCTGCATTTCCGGGCCACCGGGCGGACGCTGAGACGGTGGCGCGAAATTCGGTCCGCCTGGCGGACGAAATCCTTGCTCACGTTGTGCGCCGAATCCGGGGCCGCCCTGCGAACCAAAGCCCGGAGCACGTGGCCCGCGCTGCTGTCGCTGCGGCCCGTCGAATTGCGGTGCGCCCGGCGGACGGAAGTTTTCGTTCACTCGCGGGCCGGGACCTTCACCACGCGGATTTTGCGGGCGAGAATTCTGTTCACTGCGGGGTTCGGGGCCGCGATTTCCACGCTCCATCCGCGGACGCCACTCATCGCGGCGTGCGTTGCTTTGCGGACGTCCACCCTGCGGGCCAAAATTTTCGTTTCGCTGCGGACCACGGTTCTCACCGCGCGGTTCGGTGCGGCGATCTTCACTCTCGACTGGCGCACGGCGTTCGCCGCGGAACTCCTCCGGCAGTCGTTGCGCTTGCGGGCGCTCGGCTGGCGACCACTCGCGCGGGGCGCCGGCGCTTTCGCCATTACGCTGTTCACGCGGTTGGTTGGTGCCTGATCGGCGCGCGCCCTCGCGCGGACTTTCGCCGGGCTGGGGCCGGCGTTCTCCGCGGTCGTCGTTGCGCAAGTCGCCCGGCGGCTGGTCGCGGCGCGTCGTCGCGCTCTCGGCGTTGCGCTGTTCACGGGGTTGGTCGGCACCCGGACGACGAGCGTCCTCGCGTGGACGTTCTTCCTGGGCGTTGAGGTTCCACGCTGACGCGGCGAGCGCGCCGGCGAGCAAGATTGTGCGAGTCGTTTTCATGGAGTGGCTGAAGTGTTTCGTCGTTCGATGCGGTTGTCGAGCCGTCGCTGGCGCCGCGAGCGCGCGGCACGGCCGTTGTTGTTCATATCTGATTGGACAGCAGCGACGTAAAGGTTCCATTCGCGCCGGCTGGGAAAGTTGTTAAGCAAATGTAAATGCTGCGGACGCAGTAATCGTGCGCTTCGTTGCCAATGAGATGACGTTGATGTTGCCGGTCGTCGCGAGCGCGGCGGGGTGAACGGATGGAAATCGAGACGCGCGTTTCACCTCGGCTCATCAACCTTGCGGCGGTAGGCCCGGTGGACGGCTGCCGGGAAAACCCTTCTTCTTGCCGGGCGGCGGGCCAAATCCGGGGCCGCGCCCGCCGGGACCGCCGGGGCCGCCGCGCTTTTGGAAACTTGGATCGGGTGTTCCCCGCCAGAGACGCGGAGCGAAGGGAAACTCCGCCGTGAGGCAGTAATAGTAAGTTCCCTGCGGAAATTCCGGCGTTACGCCGAAGCGGCCGTTGCACTCATCCAGTTCACCGCTGCCCTTCGCGAATTCGTAGTCGGCGGTGAACTCGCCGCTGTATTTTCCGCCGGGGCCATCGGGCGAGCCGGGGCGCGTGCCTTTCTTCAACTGGTGGCTCGAACGCATTTTCTTCAGCGCACTCGTCGCGTCCTTCGCGTCAGCGTAAGCGTAGCTCGTGTAAATCGGGAAGCCGTCCGCAGCCCAGCCGACGAGCAGCATCTTTTTCCCGTCGCCGCCAAGGTTCGCGATGAGGCCGGTGGGCAGGCCGTGGTAATGATACGCGCCGGTCGGCTGCACGTGCGCGAGATGCTCGTCGAGCCCGAGGTTCATCGACCCACCGATGGCCTCGTATTTCCAGTCGCGGCTCCAGAACTCTGCCGTGCCCGCCTCGAACGGGACGCCGTTGAGCGCCACGCCAAACCAGCCGCGATCGGCATTCGTCGGTTTGTCGGCAACCTTTGGTTTCGTCGGCACGGCGAAACTATGGCGCTGCTCCGAAATCGTATTGGGGTTGCCCCGGCGCGGAAATTGCCCCGGCATGTGATCGGGAATGCCATTCGCCTCGATGGCGCGCTGCTCGCCACGCAGCGTGATGATGACCTTGCTGTTGAACATGCGGACGTTCGACGCGGTGCCGGGATTCGCCGCGGCGAGCAGGAGCGGCGCGTTGTCGGCGTCGTGGCCCGGATGAGCGAAGGCGCTGGCGGCAAACAAACCGAGCGAGGCGAACTGGCGGATTTTTTTCATGGTCACGTTTCAATCACGGCATCGTGGCCATCACGCGGTAGAAGAACGGGCCAATGATGGCGTTGCTGTCCTTCAGGGTCACGTCGGTCGTGCCGTTGGTGAAGATCTGCACGTTGCTCGCGGGCGCCCAGGCGAGATCGTCAAGCGCGGCGGCGCGCCAGAGGGTGTAGTTCACGCTGGTGTCGCGCGGGACGGTCACGGTGAAGAATTTGTCGGTGAGGACCACGTTGGAGATCGCCGGCGCGGTGAGCACGCTCTGGTAATCCGAGAGGCGCAGCACGAGCGCGTTGTAATTCGACCAGGCCACGGTGCCCGTCGCGAGCGGGAGGAGGTTCGTGTTTTCGTAAGGGTCGGTGGCGAGGTTGTAAAACAGCTCGGTGCTGTTCGTGAGGTGGATGAGTTTATAGCCGCTGTTGCGAATGGCGCGGCCGGAGTTTGCCGGAAAATTCGTCCCGTAAAATTCGCTGAACGTGTAGCGTACCGCATCGGGCTGCTTCTGCAAAATCGGCAGGAGGCTTTTCGAGTCCATGGCGTTGGTCGTGTTCGTAAGCGTCGTGGCGACGTTGATGCCGGCGAGTTCGAGGATGGTGGAGAAGACATCCACGAGATGCACGGGCGTGCAGTTGGTGCGGCCGGGGTTCACAACGGCGGGGCCACAGATGAAAAACGGCACCTTGATGCCGCCCTCGTAGAGCGTGCTCTTGCCGCGGCCCGAGGGATACGGTGGCTGGAGGAGGTTGTTCTGCGTGCCGTTGTCGCCGCAGAAAATGATGTGCGTGTTGTTTGTGTCCACCACGGAAAGCAGGCGGGCCATTTCGGTGTCCATCGCCTGGGTCATCGCTTCAAACTGGCGGCGGTTGGCGGCGACGCCGGTGTTGGTGGCGTAGCCGGGCGCGAGGCTGGCGGGCGGGACGTGAAACGGCGCGTGCGGCGCGTTGAAGGCGATCCATGCGAACCACGGGTTCGTGCCGCGCGTGGCGATCCAGTTGGTCGCGTCGTTGACGAGATCGGTGGTGGCGTAATTGGTGTAGCCGGCGGTCTGCGTGCCGTTCGAGGTCTTGGTCCAGTTGCTGTAGCTCGACACGAGCGCGCCGGTGAGACAGCCGACGTAATTGCTCCAGCCGCCGACGGTCTTGGGCGTGTTGGGGCCAAGTGCGAGATGCCATTTGCCAAAGTGCGCGAGGTGATAGTTGGCTGCGTTGTTGGAAAACGCCTTGGGCAGCGTGTATTCAGTCGCCGCGAGCGGCGTGTCGCCCGGCGAAAGTGCGTCGCCCACGCCGGTACGGAACGGATAGCGGCCCGTGAGCATCGCCGCGCGCGAGGGCGAGCACTCGGGGCAGGCCCACGCGTTGCGGAAGACGACCGCGCGCCTGGCGAGCGAGTCGATGGTCGGCGTGGGCGGGAGCGAGGCGCCGTTGGCGGTCGTGTTGTAGAGCGAACTGCTGTCGGCGCCGTAATCGTCGGCGATGATGAGCAGGATGTTTTGCTGCGCGGCGAAAGTCGAAGGGCAAAAGGCGACGCTCAAGAGAACGGCCAATGGAAAACAGCAAATGGCCGATGGGCAAAAGCCGTGCGCGACGCCCGCGCTCCCAGGCGGAGACGATGCAGGCGAGGCTCGAGCGTGGGCCGAGTGCGGATTTGCGTTGGGCGCTTGAGGGTTCATTTCGCCTGGGTGATGATCGCAGCCTGTGGCTTCCACCGTTCCTCCGTCAACGTCTCGAGGAACGCCACCAGTGCGCGCTGGTCCCTGCCGCTGAGTTGCACGCCGCCGGCGGGATGCTTCGCGAAATTTGGATCGAGCGTCGCACTGCGGCGCATGCCGGTGCTGTAGTGCGCGACGACTTCCTCCAGCGTGGCGAAGCGGCCGTCGTGCATGTAGGGCGCAGTGAGCGCGATGTTGCGCAGCGAGGGCACGGCAAACTTGCCGCGGTCGGACTCGCGCTGCGTGACAGCGAAGCGTCCGGGGTCGGTGAAGGTGGAATCGAGTCCGTTGTTGGCGAAGCCGTGGTTGCTGAAGTTCGCGCCGCCGTGGCAGTGGAAACAATCCGCGCCGAACTGTCCGCGGCGCGGATCGTATTCGGTGAAGAACAACGCGAAACCGCGCTGCTCCTCATCGGTAAGCTTGACGGCCTCGCCGCGCATCGCGCGGTCGAACTTCGAGTCGAAGCTGGCGAGCGTGAGGACGAAGGACTCGATCGCGAGTCCGATTTTTTCCGGCGTGATTTCCGGCGAGCCGAAGGCGGCGGTGAAGAGGGTGGGGTAGTCCGTGCTGTTCGTAGGAACGGACGTAAGGAGGCTCACTTCACCATGATGATTAGATGGAGCCCCCATACGTCGGCTGCTACGAAGCTTCGTCACCACGCGCTCCAACGTTTCATCCATCTCGTCGTGATCCTGAATTGGCGCCAGAGCCTGCGCGCGGAGCGAGGGCGCGCGGCCGTCCCAGAAGAACGAATTTCTCCACGCGAGGTTGAAAAGCGGCATGGCCTGGCGTTTGCCGGGGCGGCCTTCGACGCCGACGCTGAAGCGGCGTGGGTCGCTGAACGCAGCGCGTTCGTTGTGGCATGAGGCGCACGAGATCGAGTTGTCACGCGAGAGTCTTGTCTCGTGAAAGAGCACGCGGCCCAGGGTGACGCGTTCCTCAATGAGTGGATTGTCCCGCGGCAAGTCCGGCACCGGGAAGACGCTGCTCATGGTGAACGGGTGGGGTGTGAACTTGGCCGGCATGTACAAGGGCTTCACCGACTGGCGGGGCAGGCGTCCCGGCGAGCCGGGGTC
>DATDFH010000435.1:0-8471 GCA_036522715.1 Verrucomicrobiia bacterium | reverse complement strand
CACCTCGGCCATGAGGCGTCGGGGAAAGTATCGTGAGTAGAAGCGGGTATCGCTCGCGTTTCCCGGAAGAGCGATGCTGTCGCGCTGGTATGTTTCCGATTGAAGAATGGTTCGCATCAGGCTCCTCAGGTCAAACTTCTGATCGGCGAGGAATTTGGCAGCGGCCGCCAGCAACTTCTCATTGCTCGCGGGATTGGTGGCGCGCATTTCATCTACTTTTTCGACCAGGCCGACTCCGAAGTAATTGGCCCAAACGCGATTGACGATCGAGCGGGCGAAATAACGGTTCTCCGGGGAAGTAAGCCATCGGGCGAGTTCTGCACGGCGATCGGCAGGCGAGTCGATGGGGATCGGTTTGCTTTCCAGTGGTCGTGGCGCCTGAGGTTTGCCGGTGAGCGGTTGGACCAGGTCACCGCTGGTGCTGACAAAAATAATGTTTTCTCCATCCGCCGACCCGGTCTTGGATCGAACTCGGGCGAACAGGTTGGCGAAGCCGAAGTATTCGTCGTTGGTCCATTTCTCCAGCGGATGGTTGTGGCACTTGGCGCAGTTGATGGAGAAGCCGAGGAACGCGACGGAGACGGTCTCGGCCATCTTGGTCGGCTCGTCGTGGAGGATGTAGAAATTGCCCGCGCCGTTGTCGAGCGTGCTGCCGGTGGCGGTGACGAGGTCGCGCACGAACTTGTCCCACGGCGTGTTGGCGGCGACGTTTTTGCGAATCCAATTGTAGTAAGCCCACATCGCGGTGGGCGGGAGCTTGTCGCTGTTGACGAGCAACAGGTCGCTCCACTTGTAGCTCCAGTAGTCGGTGAACTCGGGCCGCGCGAGCAGCGATTCGATGAGTGCGTCGCGTTTCTTCGGCGACTTGTCGGCGAGAAATGCGCGCGTCTCCTCGGGCGACGGCAGCGCGCCGATGGTGTCGAGAAACGCACGGCGGAGAAACTCCGCGTCGGTGCTGCGTGGCGAGGGTGGGAGGTTCAGTTCGCGTAATTTTTCCATCACGAGGTCATCAATGAAATTGCGGCGCGGCGCCTTGGTGAAAAGTTTCGCGTCCACCTTGTTGGTGTAGGGCGACGTGACGGTGATGATGGCGAGCTGACTCAAATACCATGCGCTGATAGTCGTCTCGCCATTGCCCGAAACGGTGGCGCGGCCGAAGTCGTCCACGTTGGCGACGGAGGTGTTGGCGGCGTTGAACTTTGCCCAGCGCGTGACATCGGCGGAGTGGCCGTCGCTGAAGTGCGCGCGCACGGAAAGCTGCTGCGCGTCGCCGGGCCGCAGCAGCGCGGCGGGCGGGAGGACTTCGAGGCGCGTGATGCGCGGATCGTCCTTGCGCGGGCCGGGCGCGCCCGCGGCAATCCACTCGGTGAGCACGCGATACTCGAACGAGTCGGTCTTGAAACGCTCACCGCCCTTGTGCGGGATGGTCGCGGTGGCCTTTAGGAGGAGCAAGCTGCGCGCGGGGTCGGCGAGTGTCACGCGGCGACTCATCGCGCCGCGCGTGAGGATGGTGTGGTCGCCGTCGTCGTCATAACCACGCAGGGAAATCTTGAAGCCATTCTGGCCTGCGGCGGCGCCGTGGCACGCGCCGGCGTTGCACCCGCCTTTGGTGAGCACGGGCTGGATGTGATTGCGGAAACTCCAGGCGAAAGGCGCATCCATCTTTTGCACCGTGACCTTCGACGAGGCTGTTTGCCCGTTGACCTTCGTGCTGATGGTCGCCGTGCCATTGCCGACGGGAATGACGGTCGCGCCCTCGACGCGCGCCACCTTGGGATCGCTGCTGGTGAACTGGACGGCGTTGGTGATTTGCCCGGTGAAGTGAGAGCCGTTGAACTTCTGCACCAGCAGACTTTGGCGAGCCTCCGGCCCGGTGAGGGAGATTTCTTTTGGCAGAAGGACGAGGGAGTCTTTGGCGAAGGCGCTGACGAAGAAGCCAATAAGGCCGACGAACACGAGCAGGAATCTGGAGCTTTGCTTTGGGCGGTAGTTCATGGATACTAACAGCATGAAAGCGTCATTTGTCTGGGTTGATCCGGAGCGAATGGGCGGAACGCCTTGCTTCCGCAGGACGCGCGTGCCCGTCTCCACGCTGTTCGACTATCTTGAGGGCGGACATGACCTTGATACGTTCCTCGACCACTTTCCGACGGTGAAGCGGGACCAGGCGCTGGCGGCGATCAAGAGCGCTGGCAGGGAATTGGTGAAACGCCACGCGTTCGTTGCCGCGTGATATGCGCGTGCTGCTCGACGAGTGCGTGCCGCGCCCGTTCGGCCGGCGGCTGGCCGGCCACACGTTCTCGACGGTGCCGAAGGAGGGTTGGTCCGCATTCAAGAATGGAAAGTTGCTCGCCTTGGCACAGGCCAGGTTTGATGTGCTGCTCACCACAGACAAAGGGATTCGCTGGCAGCAGTCGGTAATCAGATTCAACATCGCCGTGGTCGTGATGCGTGCGCGCTCGAACACGCTGGAAGATCTGGAACCGTTGCTCCCCGCGTTGCTCGGCAAGCTGCCATTCGTTGTCAAAGGCCAGGCTACGTTCATTGGCGACGAGTAGCGGCTTGCTTGGTTCTGGCAGGGTCCAAATCTCACGCAAAAAGTTCCTTGATCGGCTGTGTGCCGAAATCCACGAGCGGGAACGGGCGGCCCGCGGGACCGGGCAGATGCGTGTCGAGGTCGAGGCCGAGGCTTTCGAAAATCGTGGCGACGACCATCGGGGGACTCACCGGGCGCTCGGCGGGGTAAGCGCCGATTTCGTCGGACTTGCCGATGGCGCGGCCGCCTTTCACGCCGCCGCCGGCGAAGCCGATGGTCCAGCAGTTCGGCCAATGGTCGCGACCGCCGGCGGGATTGACCTTCGGCGTGCGACCGAACTCGGCGAGGTTGCAGACCATCGTGTCGTCGAGCAGGCCGCGTTGCGCGAGGTCTTCGAGCAGCGCAGTGTAACCTTGGTCATACATCGGGCAGATCAGGTCGCGCATGCCCTCGATGGACGTAAACGGCTTCGAGCCGTGGATGTCCCACGTGATCTCGTTGAAGACGGTAATGAAGGTGTTGACGGTCACGAAGCGCACGCCCGCTTCGACGAGCCGTCGCGCGAGCAGGCAGCATTGGCCGAAGCGCGACATGCCGTAACGTTCGCGGACCTTCAGCGGTTCCTTGGTAAGGTCAAAGGCTTCGCGTGCCTTCTGGCTGGTCATCACGCGGTAGGCGCCGGCGAAATTGGCGTTCATCAACTTCGCGGATTCACTCGCCTCAAAATTTTTCACCGCGCCCTCGACGACATCTCGCAGTTCCTTCCGCCGCTGCAAACGCGCCTCGCCGATTTCCTTCGGCGGCAGGAGGTCGGGCACTTTGAAATCAGGTTTCGACGGGTCGGCGTTGATGACGTAGGGGTCGTAAGTTTTGCCGAGGAAGCCGGCGTCCTGACCGTGCGGCAGGTTGCCACCAGTCGGACCCATCGGCTCGGGGAGGATGACGTGCGCGGGCAGGTCGGAGCGGCGGCCCTTAAGGAACTCCAGCGCGCACCCGGCGTGTGGCGTGATGTTGCCACCTGTGAAGAGCCGGCCGGTCTGCATCATCTGGTGGCCGGTGTCGTGAACGGCCGCGGCGGTGTGGTAGCAGGAGCGGACCAGCGAAAACTTGTCCGCGAATTTGGCGTGCAGCGGGAGCAGTTCAGAAATCTCGAAGTCGCCCTTGGTCTTGATGGGCTTGAACGGCCCGCGCACTTCGCGCGGCGCATCGGGCTTCATGTCGAACAGGTCGAGCTGCGAGGGCGCGCCGAGATTGAAGATCATGATGCACGAGCGCTTGTCCTTGGACTTGTCCACCGCGCCGGCGTTGGCGAGCGCCTGGTATTTCGACATGGACAATCCAATCGCGCCGAGCGCGCCGACCTGGAGGAAGTCGCGCCGCGTGACGCCGTCGCACGTTGTTATCGAACCGCGTCCAGTGAGCTTGAGCATAGGCTTTGTCGGATGTTGCCAGAGCTTAGACGACGGCGGAGGCGAGTAAAATGGAGAATTGTGCTGGCGGGTTTGTAGGATTCTGCGGTGGCCGTGACGGGCGATGGAAAGGGAAACTTCTTGAGTTCCGGGTAGCAATGGATTTGAAACGACGCGATGTCCTCACCTCTCGTCATCAAACCGGGCGACCAATGTGCCTTCGATCAAATCTCGCTTGGCGAGGTGATGCTCCGCTTCGATCCGGGGGAGGGACGTGTGCGGTGCGCGCGCGAGTTCAAGGTGTGGGAAGGCGGCGGGGAATACAACGTGGCGCGCGGGTTGCGGCGGTGCTTCGGGTTGCGCACGGCGGTTGTCACGGCGTTTCCAGAGAACGATTTGGGCCGGCTCGCCGAGGACTTCATTTTGCAGGGCGGCGTCGATACCCGCTTCATCCAGTGGGTGCCGTTTGACGGCGCGGGCCGCAATGCGCGCGTGGGCCTCAACTTTACCGAGCGGGGATTCGGGGTGCGCGGCGCGCTGGGCATCGGTGACCGGGCGAATTCGGCGGCCAGCCAGATGAAGCCGGGGCAGATTGATTGGGAGCATGTCTTCGGCAAACTCGGCGTGCGATGGTTTCACACGGGCGGCATCTACACGGCCTTGAGCGAGACGACTGCCGAAGTCGCTGAGGAAGCTATGCGATGCGCGAGGAATCATGGCACGATTGTCAGCTACGATTTGAACTACCGCCGGTCGTTGTGGAAAAGCATCGGCGGCCAGAAGAAGGCACAGGAGGTCAACCGGCGGATTGCGAATCAGGTGGATGTGATGATCGGCAACGAAGAGGATTTCACCGCGTGCCTTGGCTTCAAGATCGATGGACTCGGCGAAAGCGTCAGCCAGATCAATGTCGGCGAATTCAGGAAAATGATCGAGTCGGCGGCGAAGGAGTTTCCGAACCTCAAGGTTGTCGCCACGACGTTGCGCACGGTAAAGAGTGCGTCCGTCAACGACTGGGGCGCGATCTGCTGGGCTGTCGGAAAGTTCTTCGAAGCCGAGACGCGCAAAGGCCTCTGGATTCTGGACCGCGTAGGCGGCGGCGACAGCTTCGCGTCGGGCCTCATCTACGGCCTCCTTCAGTTCAACGATCCACATAAAGCCGTCGATTACGGCGCGGCCCACGGCGCGCTGGCGATGACGACGCCGGGGGACAACTCGATGGCATCGCTCAAGGAAGTCGAGGCGTTGGTCGCCGGCGGCAGCGCGCGTGTGCAGCGCTAGGGAAAGTGTCATTAATTCGCGTCGTGTCCTGTTCCGGTTGTCTTGATCAGAGACACGCCGGAGTCGGGTCGAAGGGCGCGGGTGTCGAAATTGGAGGCTGGCATTTCCCCTGCTGAAATGTTGACAAGACGTTTTGGCAGTTGATATGAATATCCGGTTGCTCCCTGTCACAATCAGCGCGGTCGGCCTTGCCTGTTTCCTCCTGCTCGGAGCCGCAGGTGGCGTCTCTTCGCAAGGGGCTGCCGACGTGGCCACAGAGGTCCGGTCGTGGAGCGCATTGAGCGAATTCGCAGGCGACCAAGCTGCGGGCCGCGACTGTTCCAATCTTCCCGGCCTCGAAAACTTCACTCCCACTCCCGTGCCGGAACCGGACTTCGTCTGGCTGGGGTCAATCGGCCTCGTGTTGCTGGCGCTGCGCTTTCGCCTGGGCAGGGACGTCAGTTAAGGCGGCCGACGCGTCTGGCCCATTCACTAGCGGGTCGGCGCCACGCCGTGCTCGTTGCGGTGAGCTTCGCCAAGGCAGAAAAGTTGGCCGGCTGTGCGCACGATGACCCTGCCATCGACGATCGCCGGCGTGGCGAAGATCGGTTCTTTCAGATCGTTTCGCGCCAGCACGTTCAATGAATCTTCCGCCGCTACGACCGCGATCTTGCCCTGTTGCGATGTGAAATAAATCTTTCCGTCCGCGGCGACGGGTGACGCGTAGAAATCGCCGATCAACCCGACTCGCTCCTCGAGGTAAAGCTCCCGGCCGGTCCTCGCGTCGAAGCACGAGACCATGCCGCCGCTCTTGACCGCGTAAACGCGCCCCTCGTAGCAGACCGGCGAGGGGACGTAGGGCAGGCCGCGCGTCTTTTTCCACGCCACGTGCGACGCCGTGATGTCACCATTTCCGCCGGGGCGCACTGCGAAAAGCGCGTTCTCCGCTTTCTGCGCGATCGGGATGTACGCCTCCCACTCGGGCTGCGTGACGAAGCCGTCCTTGTCCGCGTCGAGTTGCGTGAAGCGGCTGCGCCAGTCATCCTTTGGAAATTCCGCGAGCGTGAGCCGGCCGTCGTTGTTTTTGTCGTTCGCAGCGAGGTAACGGCTGAAGGGCGGCAGCTCGATTCGCCCGGTGGCGTCGGCGCCGAGGTTCCAACTCGACGCGAAGAGCAATCCGCCTTCGCTGGTGGGAGTCGCGTTGGCCACGCGTGAAAGGCCGGTGGTGGTCCACAATTCGCGGCCCGTCGCCAGGTCGTAGCTTTTCAACCGGACGCTGCCGGTCAGCACGATCTCAGTCGCGCCGTCGTGCCGCCACGCAAACGGCGTCGAGTGCCCGCGGAAGAATCCGGGCCGCGCGGTCTTCCAGAGTTGTTGGCCGGTGCGCGCGTCGAGCGCGAGCAGCCACGAGTCAACGTCCTGGTCGCGCGCGAGGAATACGCGGCCATCGACGACGATGGGCGAGGTGCCGGTGCCGAAATCATTTACGGGCAGCGGCAGAGGAAAGCGCCAGACTTCCTTGCCGCTGAAGTCGAGGCACAACAACCCGAACGAGCCGAAGTAGAAATAAACCCGCTCGCCGTCGGTGCATGCCGTGCTCGCCGCCGGGCTTCCGATGCGGTGAAACTCCTCGATCTTGGGCGTAGTGACTTCCTTTCGCCAGAGTGGCTGTCCCGTTCTGAGGTCGAGGCAGACGGCGGATAGTTTTCCTTTGTCGTATGTCGTGAGAAAAATCCGCTCTCCCCAGACGATCGGCGAGGAGTGCCCGGAGGCGAGCGGAGTTTTCCAGATGACATTTTTGTCCGGGCTAAATTCGGCGGGCGTGGGAATCTTGCTTCCGGCTACCGCGCGTCCGTCGGGGCCGCGGAATTGGGGCCAGTTGTTGGCGTGTGCTGCGTGTAGAAAGACGAACGCGAAGCCAGCGAGAAGCGGGAGACGGAACATGCCGGCTCTTGTAGGAGCCGTCCGAACGGACGGCAAGGGAAAATCCACTCTGGCCACTTGTCAGCGCGTGGGCGCACCGGCCACGGCGTTCCTCACCGTCGTGAGTTGCTCGCGACCGGCGAAGAGCTTGATGTAATCCACGAGGATGCGCCTGGCCTCCTCGAACGTGACATCGGGCAAGGAGACGTTGTCGGTGGATGCATCCTCGTCGTCGTCATCCTTGGAACGCTTCTTCCCGTCGGCGGAAACGGAAGCCGTCTGATTGGTGGACGCGCCGGTCACAATCGTGATGCCCTTGGATTTGATCCCACTCTTGATCTCGCCCGACTCGACGAAGGTCGTGTTGGCTGAAGCCGTCACTGCCACGCTGTTGGTCGCAGTTGGATGGAAAGTAATCAGCGACTTGTCGCCGCTCCCGGAGGGCGACGCCTTGGCGAGGTTCGTCTTCACCATCGGCGGTGGCAGGCCGGGGAGGGCGGCGAGCTTCAAGGTGAGTTCGTAAACTTTTTCATTCGCCTCGGGGCGGGCGGCGAGTTCCTTCTTGCGCGCGTTCGTGCGGGTCTCGGCTTCCTCCTTTTCCTTGCGCCGTTTTTCCTCGTTGAGGGACACGCTCTTTTCATCCTTCACTTTCTTGTATTGCTCGATGTCCTCACGCACGTAAGCGAAGTCGCGGTTGGTGGCGATGCGCGCGTCGGATCGCTTCTTCAGCTCCGCCACGAACGGTGCGACCCGGTTCAGTTTCTCGTGCTCGGCCGGTGGCACGTAGTCGTGCGGCAGCGGGTGGTCGAGGGATTTTTCGCCCACGTCGGCTTCATTGTTGACGGAGGGAAGGATGATATCGGGCTTGACGCCTTCGAGTTGCGTCGATTCGCCGCTGGCGCGATAGAACTTGCGGATGGTCACCTTGAGCGCGCCGGGATTCACCGGACTCGGAGTCTCGGCGGCCTTCAGGTAGGGCGAAAGTTGCACCAGCGATTGCACCGTGCCCTTGCCGTGCGTGCTGATGTCGCCCACGATCAACGCCCGGCCGTAATCCTGCAGCGCGCCCGCGAGAATCTCGGAAGCCGACGCGCTGAAGCGATCGACCAGCACCACGACTTCGCCGCCGAAGGCCACGCCCGCGTCGTTGTCGCCCAGCACTTGCAGCTTGCCGGCCGCGTTGCGCGCCGCCACGACGGGACCCTTGTCGACGAATAGGCCCGTGATGTCCGTGGCGTGATTGAGCAGACCGCCGCCGTTGCGGCGCAGGTCGAGCACGATGCCGTCCACCTTCTCCTGCTTGAGTTTCTTGAGCAGGATGGACACGTCAGTCGTTGTGCTCT
>DATDFH010000434.1:0-2308 GCA_036522715.1 Verrucomicrobiia bacterium | reverse complement strand
GAGATCGGCGCCCGCCATGCCCGCGCCGCCGAAGCTCGCATGGCGCACCAGTGAATTCGGCGACGCAGCAAGTAATCCGCGTGTGACGAACGGCGCGGTAATACCAGCGGCGCCGAGGTGTTTGAGGAAGGAACGCCGGCTGTGTGCGAAGGAAGTCTTCATCGGACAAGCGGGCAGATTACTTCAACGGCTTGATGCTTACGTTGCGGAACGCCACGGGATCGTTGTGGCCGGCGAAACCGAAGTGGCCGCTCGTGCGCTCTTTGCCAGGGTGCGTCTTGTTGGCCATGAACTCCTTCACACTCGCAAGATCGGTGTTGAGGATCACCGTGCCGTTGAGTTCCACCTTGATCGTCGAACCTTTGATCGTGACCTCCTCGAAATTCCAGTCACCGGTCGGGCGCAGATAACCACGATATGCCGCGACCATGCCGTAGGCCGAGCCGTGTGCCTGACGCGGGTCGAGCTTGGTGTACTTCTCGTGACCGTCGTCGAGCACCTGCAACTCGCACATGCCGACATACGCGGTGTCGCCCTCGCCGGGATAGCGGATGGCGAGGCCGTTGTTGCCGCCGGGCGGGAGCTTGAACTCCACCCGCGCCATGAAGTCGGCGAACTCGTCCTTCGTGTAGATCGTTCCGCCCTTCTTGGGCAGGCAAACGATGGCGCCATCCTTCACCTCGTAATTCTCCACCGGGCCGCCCCAGCCGGTGAAGTCCTTGCCGTTGAAGACGCGCTTGAACCCGCCCGATCCCTTGCCCGCAAGAATCTTGTTCGCCTCGTCGCTGGGAATTTCGCGGAGGAAAATGTTGCGCCAGCGGATTTCGCCGCCGTGAGTCTGAAGTTGGATTGGACCCTTGGGGAGGATTGGCATCTGGCCGGCGGCGTTGGTGATCTTGCGGTCGAAATAATTTTCCAGCAGCGCGTGATCCACCACGAGCTTGTCGTTCAACCACACGCTCGTGCGCGCGCCGACCTGGACGATGCGGAACTTGTTCCACTGGCCGAAGGGCTTGTCCGCGAGCACGAGCGGGTCTTTGCCGGGCGCGCCCGCGGAGTTGTTCCACAGCCCGCCGCTGCCCTTGTCCGCGCCGATCTTGAACTTCGCTTCCTCGGTGAAATCCCAAATCTGCACCTGCGGCACGCCCTTTAGATAAATGCCGCTGTCGGCCTTGGGCACGGTCTTGTAGTCGATGAGCAACTCGTAATCGCCGAAATGTTTGTCGGTTGTGAGGTAAAGGCCCTTGCCGTCGTTGACCAGTTCGTCGCCCTGCACACTCCAGTGCTGGTTGATGTCCTCGATGCTCTTCTCGCGTTTCTTCGCGAACTCCTCCGGCGAGAGCGCCATGTATTTGCGCGGGTCCTCGGTCGTGGCACCCCACCAGCCGGCGAGGTCCTTCCCGTTGAAGAGCGAAGTGAAACCCTTCGGCGGCTTCGCGGCGAAGACCGGGATCGCGGCGGCGGTGAAGACAAAAACGGCGAGTGAACTGATGACGAGGCGGCGCATAGGTTTTTTTGTTGTAGGCTGTCGGACGGGCGGAGGCAATGCGGATTCAACGGCGCTGCGCGCGCCCCCGCCATCACCACCGCACTGCGACGAATCCGAAATCGAGCATCACGCCGCCCTCCGGTGACCTGACCAGAGGCACCGACGGCGCGAACGAATACAACATCCTCCGTCCGTCCACCGGGTCCGGCGCCGTCACCAAGAGGCCCGCCTCGCACATGGTCGCCAGATGTTTGAGCGTCGCGTCCAGCCGGCGGGACGAGGCACCGCGCAGGACCGACGCCGGTTTGCCGCCCGTGTGCGCCAACGATTGCAATAAACTGCGCCGCAGCGGGTCGGCCAGCACCGCGAAAATCGAATCGGGATTCCACCGGCGCCCGCTGGGCGTCGGCAGGGGAGGTTGGGATGTGTCGGCCATGGACTTCAGTTAGGGTAACCGACCCCGCCATGCAAGCCGCCGTTGCTTTGAAGGGGGCGCGGCTGTGCGCGAAGCGTCAGCCGCAGCGGGACAAACGCCCTGCGGCTGGTCTGCGACACAGCCGCGCTCCGGCAAAAACAATCTGGCATGTCATCCACCCCTGACCCGTTGTGCAAGACTCCCGACCCGAAGCCACCCACGACCGGCGTGCGATTCCCCGGCGGTGTCCGGATGCTCCGAACCCCGGCGACGCTCTCCGCCGATGCCGCCGGGAGGTCGGGAAGCGCCCTGCCGCCCGGTTTTTCCCCGGCTGCGATGTGGAATTGGCCGGAAACACAAAGATTTTCTCCCGGTCGGATGCACTTACACGCCTGAGCACTCCG
>DATDFH010000433.1:0-3604 GCA_036522715.1 Verrucomicrobiia bacterium | reverse complement strand
GCTCGCGCATTGGAAAGACGGCACCGTCGAGGACGTGACGCAGATCACCCGCTTTCGCTCGAATGACGATTCGGTTTCGAGCATCAGCGACACGGGCAAGGTCGAGTGCAAAGGCCCCGGCGACACGCACGTCGTGGCGTTTTACGACAACGGCGTGATGCCAATACCGGCGATGCTTCCGGTTTCGCAGTTCACCGGCACGAAGTTCCCCAAGGTTCCGACGCGCACGAAGATTGACGAACTGGTCGTCGCCAAGCTGCGCAAGGTCGGCATCGTGCCGTCGGAAGTTTGCACCGACGCCGAGTTCCTGCGACGCGTGCATCTGGATCTGACGGCGACGCCGCCGACGCCCGACGAAGTGCGCGCGTTCCTCGCCGACAAGTCGCCGGACAAACGCGCAAAGAAGGTCGAGCAGTTGTTCAAGGCGCCCGGTTACGCCGGCTGGTGGACGACGTTGCTGTGCGATTTCACCGGCAACAACCGCCAGCAGCTCAACACCGGCGGCGACCTCCAACTCAACGACAAGTTCTCCCGCCAGTGGTATGACTGGATCTACAAGCGCGTCGCCGACAACACGCCCTACGACAAGCTCGTCGAGGGCATCGTGCTGGCGAAGGGCCGTTCGCGCCCCGACCAGACCTACGAGGAATACACGAAGGAAATGGTCTCCTACTTCCGCGACGAGGACCGCGTGGATTTCGCCTGCCGCGAGACGATGCCTTATTTCTGGCAGCGGAACAATGTCCGCAAGGCCGAGGAGAAATCGCTCGCCTTCGCGCACACGTTCCTCGGCGTGCGGATCGAGTGCGCGCAGTGCCACAAGCATCCGTTCGACCAGTGGACGCAGACGGACTTCAAGCAGTTCCAGGCGTTCTTCGAGCCGGTGAACTACGGCGGTGGCAAAGGCGACGGCGGCCGGGACAACCGGTCGAGCGAGGGCATGAGTTACGCCTCGCTGATGAAGGACATCCGGGAGGAAGCCGGCTACGACTCGAAGTCGGACAAGAACCGCAACGAACTGCGCAAGCTGCTCGCGCAACGCCTGCGCGAGGGCAAACTCGTCCCGTTCCAGGAAGTCTTCGTCAACCCGCCCCGCGCCCCGCGTCAGATGAGCGAAAAGGAAATCGAGCGCATGAAGCAGCGCGATCCGAACTTCAACGGCCGCGTCATCACGCCCAAGATTCTCGGCGGCGAGGAAGTGATGCTCACGCAATTCCCCGACCCGCGCGGGCCGTTGATGGAATGGCTGCGCGCGAAGGACAATCCGTATTTCGCGCGTGCGTTCGTCAACCGCGTGTGGGCCGTGTATTTCGGCCGCGGCATCGTCGAGCCGGCCGATGACATGAACCTCGCGAATCCGCCGTCGAACAACGAGCTGATGGATTACCTCGCCAGCGGATTCGCCGCGCACAACTTTGACGTGCAGTGGCTCCACCGCGAGATCATCAACAGCGACACCTACCAGCGCAGTTGGAAGACCACACCGAGCAACAAGCTCGACGAAAAGAATTTCAGCCACTCGCTCATCCGCCGGCTCCCGGCCGAGGTCGTGTTCGACTCGATTGCGATGGCAACAGCGTCGTCCACCGGCGCGGCGAAGGTGGCGAGCGACCTGGAAAACCGCGCCATCGGCCCGAACGCCAGCATCAGCGGCAAGGCGCGCGGCGGCGACAACTACACGCTCACGATCTTCGGCAAGCCCGCGCGCAACATGAACTGCGATTGCGAGCGCACTAGCGATCCGACGCTTCTGCAGACGATCTACACGCGCAACGATCCGAGCCTGATCGCGCTGTTGGATTCCGCCAAGCGCGACGGCTCGGGCTGGATTGACGAATTGCGCCACGCCACCAGCCCGGAGTCTTCACCCGAGCGCATCCGCGCCGAGTTGGCCAAGCTCGAAGATGGAAAGCAAAAGTACGTCCGCCAGCGCGCCGAGCGCGAAAAGAACCGGGTCTTCGCCGAGAAGGAACGCCAGAAGTTCGAAGCGCAGATGAAGGAGGTCGATGAGCGCATCGCCCGCGCGAAGAACGCCCTGGCCGGCGCGCAGAAAACCACCGCCGTGGATTTTGATCGCTCGATCGAGGAAGTTTTCCTCCGCACCGTCAACCGTCCGCCCTCGAAGGACGAACTGGCGAAGGCGAAACAGGACGTGGACGCCGCGCCCAACAAAGTGGACGGCGTGCGCGAACTCCTCTGGGCGATGCTCAACACGCGCGAATTCATGGTCAACCACTGAGACTCTCCACCATCAACACCAACACCTATGAAATACATCAACTGTGACGGAATCCCCCGGCGCGACTTTCTGCGCATTGGCGCGTTCGCGGGCATCGGCGGGCTGAGCCTGCCCGGTTACCTCTCGCTCGCCAGCACCGGCGGCGTGAACGGCAACGCCAAGGCCAAGGCCGCCATCTTCGTGCGCCTGGGCGGCGGGCCCAGCCACATGGACACGTTCGACCTCAAGCCCGACGCGCCCAGCACGCACCGCGGCGAATTCAACGAAATCGCCACCAACGTCCCCGGCATCCGCATCAGCGAGCATCTGCCCAAGCTCGCCAAGTGTGCCGACAAATACGCCATCCTCCGCGGCGTCAGCCACACGCTCGCCGCGCACGAACTCGGCACGCTCTACATGGGCACCGGCAACCGCCCGCTGCCGTCGCTTTCATTCCCGAGCTACGGTGCCGTCGTGGCGAAGGAACTCAGCGGCGTGCCCGAACTGCCGTCGTTCGTCGCCATCCCGCAGCAGGGCGCCAATCCCACCGGCTACCTCGGCGTCGAATACGGCCCGTTTGAAACCGGCGCCACGCCGCAGCCCGGCCAGGCGATGAAAATCCGCGGCCTCTCGCTCAACAACGGCGTCACACTCGAAGACGTGGACCGCCGCCAGAATCTCCTCGCGCGTTACGACACCGCGTTCGGCGATTTCGCGAAGGAGGACAAGATCCTCGCCGGCATGGACCAGTTCGGCCAGAAGGCCTACGCGATGATGCGTTCGAGCAAGGCGCGCGAGGCCTTCGACATGACCAAGGAATCCATGAGCGTCAGCACGCTCTTCGGCAAGGACCAGTTCTCGCAGAGCTGCCTGCTCGCCACGCGCCTGGTCGAGAGCGGCGTGCGCTTCATCACCGTCAACCTCGGCGGCTGGGACACGCACCAGAACAACTGGGCCACGCTCAAGGACCGCCTCTGCCCGCAGCTCGACGCCGGCCTCAGCGGCCTGTTCAACGCGCTCGATCAAAAGGGCATGCTCGAATCCACCTCCGTGTTCGTCACCGGCGAATTCGGCCGCACGCCGAAGATCAACCCGCAACGCGGCGGTCGCGACCATTATCCGCGCGCGATGTTCTGCCTGCTGGCCGGCGGCGGCATGAAGGGCGGCCAGGTCATCGGCGCCTCCGATGCGAAGGCCGAAGGCCCGAAGGACAAGGGCATCTCGCCCGACGACGTCGCCGCGACGTTCTACCGCACGCTCGGCATCGATCCGCGCAAGGAATACAAGACCCCGAGCGGCCGCCCGGTGATGATCGTCCGCTACGGCGAGCCGATCAAAGAACTCATCGGCTGATCCAGCCTCTTCGCGCACCGGGCCTCGTTGATC
>DATDFH010000432.1:0-3889 GCA_036522715.1 Verrucomicrobiia bacterium | reverse complement strand
TGGAAATCTACCGTTACCGCGACGGCCTCTACGCCGCGGACTTGCTGACCGCCGCCGTGGTTCACTTCGATTTCTTTTCGTGGCTCGCCGGCAAGCCGTCCGACCTTGCGGGCATTTGCCGTCAGTTCGAGTTCAAGGAGCGCCCTGCCGACGTGATGCTCACGCTCTTCACCGCGATGGGACTTGTTCGCCGGAAGGGAAAAGTTTTTCACACCGCCGAAGTCGCGCGCGAACATCTCACGAGCGGTTCGCCGTGGAACCTTGCGCCCTACTACGCGTCGCTCAAAGACCGCCCCGTGTGCCTCGACTTCGTGAAGGTGCTCAAGACCGGAAAGCCCGCCAACTGGGGCAGTCAGAAGGATCAGTTCGACTGGCACAAGGCGATGGAGACCGAGCCGTTCGCGCGGCAGTTCACGGCGGCGATGGACTGCCGCGGCCTCTACCTCGCGCAGGCGATGGCGCGGCGGCTCAACTTCCGCGGACGCGCGCGGCTGCTGGACATCGGCGGCGGCTCGGGCATCTACGCCTGCTCGATGGCCGCCCATCACCCACACCTGCACGCCACGGTGTTCGACCAATCGCCCGTGGACAAAATCGCCGCACGGCTGATCGCCGAGCGCGGTTTCACCGACCGGGTCGAGGTGCGCGCCGGAAACTTTTTCAACGACCCTTGGCCGGCTGATCACGATGTGCATCTCTTCTCCAACGTCCTCCACGATTGGGACACGCCCGAACTTCAGCGGCTCGTGACCAACTCGTTTGTCGCCCTGCCGCGCGGCGGTTTGCTGATCATCCACGACGCGTTCATCAACGCCGACAAGACCGGCCCGCTGCCCGTGGCCGCATACTCGGCGCTGCTGATGCACGCGACCCAGGGGAAATGTTATTCGACCGCGGAGTATGAAGAGTTTCTGAGCGACGCCGGATTTGGCGAGTTCCACCATTTCCCGACTGCCGCCGATCGCGGCGTGATGACGGCGCAAAAGCCGGGTTAACTCAGAAATTCGCGCTGAGGAAAACCCCCTTTACATCCCGCCTTCGCTGACTACACTGCGAAGCAAATCGTATGCGCTCCTCTTCAAACCTTCCTCTCGCGATCGCGGCGGCGGCCCTTCTCGTCGGCTGCGCCGGGCCGGAGCAGAAGCTCGGTCGCGGCTTCACCAATCTCACCGAGTTCACCCGCTTGGGGGAAATGAACCGCTCCGTCGAGCAGGCCGCGCTCTTCGATGACAACACGATTGCGCCGACTACGGGAGTCATTCGCGGTTTCAACCAGAGCATCAAACGCACGTTTGTCGGCCTCTACGAGGTCGTCACCTTCCCGATCCCGAACTACCGGAACAAGGACTACGGCCCGGTGCTGAAGCCACAGTACCCGGACTTCCCCGCTAGCTACAAGCCGGGCACGTTTGCCGACTCGATCCTGAGCACCGACTCGGCGCTGGGCTTTGGCAGCGGCGACATCGCCCCGATGATTCCCGGCAGTCGCTTCCGCATTTTCGAGCCGTAGGCCGCCAATTTCCCCGGCGCCAACAGCCCGCTGTTGGCGCCTTTTTTATGAGCGTGGAACGACTCTCGCCCTGCAAGGTCAACCTGCTCCTCAACATCCTCGGCAAGCGCCTTGACGGCTTTCACGAACTCGAGACCGTGATGCAGCCTGTGCCGGTGCACGACCGACTTACCTTCGACGCCGTCCCCACGGGCATCCATCTCACGTGCACCAACTCCGAACTGCCGACTGGCGCGGGCAACCTCGTCCACAAGGCGACGGTGAAGTTTTTCCAGGCCACCCAGATCAACAGCGGCGTGCGCATTCACCTCGAGAAAAATATTCCGCTCTCCGCCGGCCTTGGCGGCGGCAGCGGCAACGCCGCGCACACGCTGCTGGGCCTCAACGAACTTTACCAACGCCCGCTCGATGCGGAGCGGCTCAGTCAACTGGCCGCCGAACTCGGCTCGGACGTGCCATTCTTCCTGCAATCCAATCCCGCGCTCGCCACCGGCCGCGGCGAAAATGTCGAGTCATTGAAACCCTTCCCGTCGTTGCAGGGCGCGTGGATTCTGCTCATCCATCCCGGCTTCGGCATCGCCACCGCGTGGGCCTACCAGCAACTCGCGAAATTCCCCACCGCGCTCAACGGCCAGCCCGGCCGCGCGCTCGAACTCGTCGGCCTGTTGATGGCGGGCGACCTCGCGGAGGCGAGCCGGCATTTCTACAACTCACTCGAAGCACCCGCGCTGAAGAAGTACCCGATTCTCGTGCTCTTCCAGGAATTCCTCCGCGAGAATGGCGCCGCGGTAACGCTCATGTCTGGCAGCGGCTCCACGACGTTTGCGCTCACCACCAGCCGGGAATCCGCCACGCTACTCCGCGAACGATTCGTCGAACGGTTCGGCCTCAGCAACTGGACCGCGATTGCGCCGTTGGGTTGATCGGCCGGCGAATTTGTTTTGCAGGAAGATTCGCGCCGGATAATTTCCCGGCGGCTTTGTCCGGTGGTGTAACGGTAGCACACGGGTCTTTGGAGCCCATTGTTCAGGTTCGAATCCTGGCCGGACAGCCAGAGTCTTTCCCCTGCCTCACTCTTCCGCGAACAGATACTCCAGGTCCGACTTGGTAAGGCTGCGCGCAAAGCCTTCCTCGCCCAGCACGTCGCTGATCGTTTGTGCCTTGCGCTGCTGGAGGTCCCAGATTTTTTCCTCCACCGTTCCGGGCGCGATCAGGCGGTAGGCGTTGACGGTGCGCGTCTGGCCGATGCGATGCGAGCGGTCGATGGCTTGCGCCTCGACGGCCGGGTTCCACCACGGATCGTAAAGCACGACGTAGCTCGCGGTGGTGAGGTTCAAGCCCGTGCCCGCCGCGCGCAGGCTCAGCAGGAAGACCGACGCGTTGGCGTCGTCCTGGAACGCCTGCACGATCTCCTGCCGGTTCTTGGTCTCGCCGCTCAACAGAAAAGTCGGAATCTGCCGCTGCTGGCACTCGGTCTCGATGAGCCGCAGCATCTGGACGAATTGCGAGAAGACCAAAACCTTCTGCCCGTCGGCGCGCAACGCTTCGAGAAGCTCGAACAACGTCTCGGTCTTGCCTGACGGTGAGTCGCTGCCGACGAGTTCGGGGTGGCAGCAAATCTGGCGCAGCCGCGTAAGCGCGGCGAGCACGTGCATCTTGCTCTTGGCCAGACCGTCCTGTTCGACCGCCTTCTGAATTTGCTCGCGGCTGCGGCGCAGTTCGGCGAGGTAAAGTTTGCGCTGCGTCTCGCCCAGTTCGCAGTCGCGGCGCTCCTCGATGCGCTCGGGCAAATCCTGCGCGACCTGTCGCTTGAGCCGGCGCAGCATCAGCGGGCGCAACCGCGCGGAAAGCCGGCGGCGCGCGATCTTCTGCTGCCAAGCGGCGTCCTCGCCCTTCGGTTCGTAAGTCGCCAGGAAATCCGCCTGCGTGCCGAGGTAACCAGGCTGGACGAAATCAACGATGCTCCACAGGTCGAGCAGGCGGTTCTCCAGCGGCGTGCCGGTAAGGGCGATGCGGTGGTCGGCCTCCAGTTGCTTGACTGACTGCGTCACCTGCGCAGCGGGGTTCTTAATGAACTGGGCCTCGTCGAGGATCAGCGCGCGGAACTCGAACTTCATCAGCGCATCGAGATCGCGCCGGAGCAGCGCGTAGTTGGTGACGATGATGTCGTGCTGCGGAATCTGCTTGCGGAGGTTGTGCCGCGCGGCGCCGCTTTCGAGCACGAGCACCTTGAGATGCGGCGTGAATTTCTCCGCCTCGCGCCGCCAGTTGTGCAACACGGAGGCGGGACAGATGACGAGCGAAGGCCGGTGTTTGCGGGCGTGGTGATCGTTGACCTGCGCCAGCCACGCGAGCGTCTGCAAGGTCTTGCCCAACCCC